>NZ_CBFHTG010000005.1:0-190869 GCF_965658795.1 Lentibacter sp.
TGAAGTGAGAATCTTGGTAAAAGATTGTTAGGTTTTGAATATGGCTGAAGAGACAAACAAAGCAAAATGCGCTGGAATGATTGCCGATGCAGCAAAGCGCAGTCAGCACAGCCAAATGAAACTATATTTTGACAAAATAATTGAAGTTCAGTCTGCGTCCATTGAACATGCTACAAAAGCCAATACAGTAAATGTTACAGTCATTTACGCTGGAGCATTTCTTCTCTTACAAAATACTTCTGGCACAGTTCCAGCTAAAGACTGGGCAATTATTGTTTTGCTGCTTTTTATATCTCTCGTGACATTTGCGATCTGGACGGTTTCGAACTCTTTTCTCGTGTCGAGGCAGACAATAAAATACTCCCAACTGATGATAGATTCGAACAAAACGATTGATCGAAAGCTTGCAGAACTTGAGGTTTTGGAGAGAAAAGCGTCTAAGGGTCAACTAGCTCATATCGCCTTATGGGGCCCAGTATTTCTTACTACTATCTTAACAGGGTTTTTTGGTACCATTTATCTTTTGATTTTTTACGTTTTGAATCTGTTCGCCATTGATTTCAGTCTTGTAGGTTTCATTTTAAGCTTCTTGCCTCAATCTGGCTCTAGCCTATAATTCTTAAAATTATCAGATATCTAAATTGTATAGGACTATCGGACCTTTCTCGCCAAATCTCTGATTTGGCAGCGCCCGAACCGCCCCCACGGGGCGGGCGCTTCGCTTCCTGCCCCTCGGTTCGGGCGCGGGGATCGCTTCAATGTAGAGTCACTGCCTTAGACCGCCCCTTGGGCTGGCGATTGGGTGAGGGCAGCGCGCCCTTCTGGGAGTTTTCGGATTTGGCAGGGATAAAGTGCGCCTCACAAGCGTAGGGTCGCCTGCCCACGGTCTGGCGATGCGCTTCCTCCCCCCTTGACCCAAATCAAAGCACGCGCCCCCGATCCGTCTCATCCTTCTTTTGAAACCCAATGGGAGGCGGACATGGATATTGAACTCGCAAAGCAGACCCTTCTCGCGCGTCGGGCCGAGCTGACATCGCATCTGACAGAGGTGGAGCACCAGCTTGACGAGCCCGTGTCGCAAGACTGGGAGGACCGCTCCGCCGAGCGGCAGGGCGATGAGGTGCTTGAAGCCCTCGGTGCGCAGGAGTTGGCGGAAGTGCGCCAGATCGATGCGGCTTTGGCACGGGTTGAGGCGGGCACCTATGGTGTGTGTGTCAAGTGTGGTGGCGATATCGCCGCAGCGCGGCTGGAGCTGCTCCCTGCGACGCCGCTGTGTGCGGCGTGCGCCACGTAGAGCGCACATCTGACCCAGATCAAAGACGGCCTGTGCGGGCGCGCCTAGGGTCGCTTCAAATATCAGCCATGGAAAGGGACATTCATGCTCCGTATTGCGCTTATCTTTCACTTGTTTATCGGCACGACACTTGCAGGTGTGGCCATGATTGCAGCCCTGACGATGGGCTATGACACGCTCCAGCCTGTTTTGTTGTCAGCGTTGCTGGGCTTTCTCGTGTCTCTTCCTGTCACATGGTATGTGGCCAAGGCGGTCTACGACAACAGCTGAAGACATTGCACGCGCGCGCCTGTAAGGCGGGGCGAACAAAAAGAAAGATTGCCTTATGACTTGCCCGATGTGCGCCGCTGATGCGGAGTTGATTGCTTTTGACGTAGAGGGCGGGCCTGTGGGCGCGTCTGTTGATCTGTGTGGCGTTTGTGCCGAGCAGATTGCGGGTGAGCCTGATGCCAACCATTGGCGCGGGCTGGCTTCGGCTATGTGGAGCGAGGATGTGGCGGTGCAGGTGCTCGCCGCGCGGATGCTCAAGCGGCTGGACGGCGAAGGCTGGGCGCGGGACTTGGCCGAGCAGCTTTATCTGGACGACGAAACGCAGGCTTGGGCCGATAATGTGGCTGCGGCGAGCAACCATAAAGATGCCAACGGTGCCCCCCTCGCGCAGGGCGATACGGTGGTGTTGATCAAGGATCTGCCTGTCAAAGGCGCGGGCTTTACGGCCAAGCGTGGCACGGCGGTGCGCGGGATCAGCCTTGTGGCGGAGAACCCCGAGCACATCGAGGGCCGTGTTGAAGGGCAGCGGATTGTTATTCTCACCCAATACGTGAAGAAGAAGTAAGCCGCTTTTCCCTTGGCGTGACCTTCGCTAAAGCTAGGTCAAAAGAGGGAGAACGCCATGAGCGACTATTTGTTTGATGTCCCGGAGGTCTTTGCGCTGGATGTGCAGGGCACGTCAGGGCTGTATCCTGTGCGGCGGATATTCTGTGTGGGGCGCAATTATGCGGCTCATGCCGCCGAGATGGGCAACGAGGTAGACCGCGAAGCGCCTTGGTATTTTACCAAGCAGGCGGCCCATGCTGTGAAGAGCGGCGCGGTGTTGCCCTATCCGCCCGGTACGGCGAACTACCATCACGAGATGGAGCTGGTTATGGCGCTTGGCGCGCCCGTGTTTCAGGCGGGCGAGGGCGAGGCGCAGGCGGCGATTTATGCTTATGGATCTGCGCTCGATATGACGCGGCGGGACCGCCAGCAAGACGGCAAGGACAACCGCAGGCCCTGGTCGCTTGGCAAGGATGTGGAGGGCTCTGCCGTGTTCGGGCCGCTCACACGCGCTGAGGCATTCGGCGCTGTGTCTGCCCAGCGGATTCATCTCGCGGTGAATGGCGAGATACGGCAGGATGCGTGCCTTGAAGAGATGGTCTGGAGTTGCGCAGAAATTGTCAGCCACTTGTCGCGCTATTACCATCTGGGCGCGGGGGATGTGATCCTGACAGGGACGCCTGCGGGCGTTGGGCCTGTCGTGGCGGGGGATACGATTGTTGGCGGGATTGACGGGCTGGCAGATGTCGAGCTGCGCCTGACGGCTGCCGAGTAAGCTGCACTGAAACATAAAAAGGGCGCGAAGTTGCCTTCGCGCCCTTTCGTTTGTGTGCTTTGGATTTACGCCAGATCGAAGCGGTCTGCGTTCATCACTTTTGTCCATGCGGCGACAAAGTCGGCGACGAACTTTTCTGCGTTGTCGTCCTGAGCGTAAAGCTCTGCATAGGCGCGCAGAATTGAGTTGGAACCGAAGACGAGATCAACGCGTGTTGCAGTCCATTTGGTTGCGCCCGTTGCCCGATCACGGATCTCATAGAGGCCCTTTTCTGTCGGGTTCCAAGTGTTGCCCATATCCGTCAGGTTGACGAAGAAATCGGTTGTCAACATACCTGCTCTGTCGGTGAAAACGCCATGCTTGCTGTTGCCATGGTTTGTTCCCATTGCACGCATACCCCCAACAAGAACAGCCATTTCCGGTGCTGTAAGCCCCATGAGCTGCGCTCGGTCGAGTAGCATTTCTTCGGGTGAGACCACATAGTCCTGCTTTTGCCAGTTGCGGAAGCCATCAGCCAGCGGCTCAAGCACATCAAAGCTCTCTGCATCTGTCATGTCGTCGGTGGCGTCTCCACGGCCTGGCGCAAACGGAACTTCGATATCGTATCCCGCTGCTTTTGCAGCTTGTTCAACACCCAGGTTGCCCGCGAGAACGATCACATCTGCAACGCTTGCGCCGGTTTCGGCTGCGATAGCTTCGAGCACCTCGAGTACACGTGCAAGGCGTGCTGGCTCGTTGCCGTCCCAGTCCTTTTGAGGGGCAAGACGGATGCGTGCACCATTGGCTCCGCCACGCATATCGGAGCCGCGGTATGTGCGAGCGCTGTCCCATGCGGTTGCGACCATTTCTTCAAGTGACAAGCCGCTTGCTGCGATTTTCGCTTTGACTGCGGCGACATCATAGCTTGTTGATCCCGCAGGGATCGGGTCTTGCCACACGAGGTCTTCCTGAGGCACTTCCGGGCCGAAATAGTTGGATTTTGGGCCCATGTCGCGGTGTGTGAGTTTGAACCATGCACGCGCGAAGGCGTCGTCAAACTCTTTGGGGTTGTTATAGAAACGCTCCGAGATTGCGCGATATTTCGGATCCATTTTCATAGCCATGTCGGCGTCGGTCATGATCGGATTGTAGCGAATAGAGGGATCTTCCACATCAACTGGCTTGTCTTCCTCTTTCATGTCGACGGGTTCCCACTGCCATGCGCCAGCCGGACTCTTCTTCAGTTCCCAGTCATGGTTCAGCAGAAGCTCGAAATACCCGTTGTCCCATTGGGTCGGGTGTGTCGTCCATGCGCCTTCGATACCGCTGGTAACCGTGTTGCGACCCACGCCACGTGAGGTGTGGTTGTTCCACCCAAGCCCTTGCTCATGGATATCGGCGGCCTCAGGCTCAGGACCCAAGAGAGAGGCGTCACCATTGCCGTGGCATTTGCCAACCGTATGGCCGCCTGCCGTCAGAGCGACGGTTTCTTCATCATCCATCGCCATACGTGCAAAAGTTTCGCGCACTTGCTCGGCGGTTTTCAACGGATCTGGGGTCCCGTTTACGCCTTCGGGGTTCACATAGATCAAACCCATTTGCACGGCCGCAAGAGGGTTTTCCATTGTCGCAGGGTTTTCCAAGTCACCGTAGCGAGAGTCTGAAGGTGCAAGCCATTCTTTCTCTGCGCCCCAATATGTATCAAGCTCAGGATGCCAGATGTCTTCGCGGCCAAATGAGAAGCCGAAGGTTTTGAAGCCCATGGACTCATACGCAACGTTTCCTGCCAGAAGGATAAGGTCTGCCCAGCTGATTTTGTTGCCGTATTTCTTTTTCACGGGCCAAAGAAGGCGGCGTGCTTTGTCGAGGTTGGCGTTGTCTGGCCAGCTGTTGAGCGGCGCAAAACGCTGGTTGCCTGTGCCGCCGCCGCCACGGCCATCTGCGAGACGGTAGGAGCCTGCAGCGTGCCATGCCATGCGCACCATCAGGCCGCCATAGTGGCCCCAATCGGCGGGCCACCAGTCTTGGCTGTCAGTCATAAGGGCCGTCAGGTCCTTCTTGAGGGCGTCTACGTCAAGCTTTTTCAGCTCTTCGCGATAGTTGAAGCTCGGCGCCATCGGGCTGGATTTGGAGTCATGCTGGTGCAAGATTTCAAGGTTCAGGGCGTTTGGCCACCACTCCATGTTTGAATTGCCCGAGGCTGTGTTGCCTCCGTGCATAACCGGGCATTTGCCTGCTGCGTTTCCGTCCATGGTCTGTATCTCCCTAAAAGTTGAGCGCGCTTGGCGCCGAATCTTACGTTTCCTGGAACAGGTCTAACTGAAAGTTACGATAGGAATAAGTTGCATTTTCTAATTGTTATTATAATTTATTCTTATGGCAAATATTACACTTAGGCAGTTGCGTTATTTTGAGGCTCTGGCGGGGCAGGGGCATTTTGGCCGTGCGGCGGAAGTCTGCTCGGTGTCGCAACCTGCCTTGTCGATGCAGATCAAAGAGCTGGAAGGCCAGCTTGGTATGGCGCTGTTTGAGCGGGCCGCACGACAGGTGCGTCTGACAGCCTTTGGCGAAGACTTTGCCCGCCATGCGCGCGATGTGTTGCGGGGCGCCGAAGCGCTGGAAGAAATGGCGCGTAAGGCGCAAGAGCAGTTTAGCGGGCGGCTCAGGCTCGGGGTTATCCCGACGATTGCCCCCTATCTTTTGCCCCGTGTCTTCAAGGCACTTGCGGCGCGCTACCCTCGGCTGGACATTCAGGTGCGCGAGACGCTGACCTCAAGGCTCGTGGCCGAGCTCGACGAAGGGCGGCTGGACACGGCGATCCTTGCTTTGCCTGTGTCGGAGCCGAGCTTTGAGGAGGTGACTTTGTTTGAGGAGCGCTTTGTGCTTGTGCGCCCCGAAGGCGAGGCGGGCCTGCCTGTGCCGAGTGCTGACAGCCTCAGCCAGATGCGGCTGCTTTTGCTGGAGGAAGGGCACTGCTTTCGTGATCAGGCGCTTTCGGTGTGTTCCATCCCGCAGGTGCGCCCGCGCGACGGGTTTGACGCGAGCTCTTTGTCGACACTGGTGCAGATGGTTGGCGCTGGAATGGGCGTGACGCTGATACCTGAAATGGCGGTGCCTGTTGAAACCCGCTCTGCGGCGGTTTCTTTGGCGCGGTTTGCTGCGCCTGAGCCAACACGCAGTGTCGGTATGGTGTGGCGCAAGAGCAGCCCGCTGATAGGCGAGTTGCGCGAGATGGCGACCGTTGTGCGTGCGGCGGCTGCGGAGGGGGCTTGAGGCGGGTGCGCCTTGGCGTGTCACGGTTTCTTGCCTTGTTCTTTCACTGGGGGGCATTTATTTCTTTGCCAGCAAAGAGCAGAGTGGCTTTTCACGAGGTGACCGAACGGCTGCGTGACGCCGTGATGTCGAAAGTTGGCAATCAATGAATGTGATGATCAGTTTTTTCAGGGCGCGTATTGCGCTGATATCGTTCGGTTTTGCCTGTGTCTGCGGCCCTGTTTCTGCGTTTGACGCCAATTTGCAACTTTCACCCGAGGTGGAGGCGCTCAAGGACGAGCTTTCGGCGGCCTCGCTTGTCTTGGCGGTGCGGCGCGAAGGTGTTGCAAGTGCGCAAGACATTCTGGCTGCCGCACAGGCAGATTATGGCCGATTAGTGAGCGCCCTTTACGAGCGTGGATACTATGGCCCCGTTGTCTCTATCAGAGTTGATGGTCGTGAAGCCGCGGATATCCCGCCGTTGGCCCGCTTGGGGCCGGTTGTCCGCGTTGACCTGCGTGTTGAGTCTGGGCGCGCTTTCAAGCTGGGGGTGGCAAAGATTGCACCGCTCCCGGAGGGAACGGCGGCGCCTGACCGGTTTCGCAGCGGTGCCGTCGCCGAGCTTTCGACCATTCGAGATGCCGCGCAGGCGGGCGTGGGCGGGTGGCGCGCGGTTGGATATGCCAAGGCGCGTGTGGCTCGAGAGAGCGTCGTAGCCAACCACGGGCGTGGCGAGCTTGATGTCGATCTCGGGATCGACACAGGCCCCCGTGTGCGCTTTGGGGCCCTTAACATCGAAGAGGGCAGCGCGGTGCGCCTCAACCGTATTCGCAAGATTGCTGGGGTTCCGACGGGTGAAATTTTTGACCCTGAAGCATTGGAGCGGGCTGCCACGCGTTTGCGCCGTACGGGTGTTTTTGCCTCTGTGGCACTGCGCGAGGCGGACACTGTGCGCGCGGATGGCACAATGGATGTGGAGCTTGCACTCGCCGATGCCAAACCGCGCCGCTATGGCTTTGGGGCGGAGTTGCACTCGGCGGAGGGGCTGACACTCTCTGGCTTCTGGTTGCATCGCAACCTGAGTGGCGGTGCCGAGCGCTTTCGGATTGAAGGCGAAGTTGCGGGGCTGCTGGGGGAGGATGACGAGCCTGACTATAGCCTCCAAGCCAGCCTCACACGGCCCTCGACACTGGAGAAAGACACCGACCTGAAGCTGCTGGCCGAGATCAGCCAGCTCGATGAGCCGCTGTACTTCTTGCGCCAAGGCAGTCTTGAAGTGGGCTTCAGCAAATATTACTCCGAAGCGCTCACGGGCGATACGGCGCTGATCTATGAATATAGTGATGCGCGGGTCGATACTGTGACCACGCTTTATTCCCACCTTATGCTGCGCATAGGCGCAACTTGGGATAGCCGCGACGACAAGTTGAACCCGACGCGCGGAACATTTCTGCGCGCGGAAGCGATGCCCTATTACGGGCTGGGGGACTCGTCTTCTGGTGCGCGCGGATATCTGGACGCGCGTGCTTACCGCGGGCTTGGCGCTGATGAGACTGTCGTTCTGGCGGCGCGCTTTCAGCTCGGGACAGTTGTTGGCTCAGAGATTGACGAGACACCGCCTGATCTTTTGTTCCTCTCTGGCGGGAGCGGCACGGTGCGCGGCCATTCCTACCAGTCGCTTTTTGTGACCACGGGTGGGGTCGAGACGGGCGGGCGCGCTTTTGTTGGCCTGTCTGGGGAGGCGCGGGTGAAGCTCAATGACACGTTCTCTGCCGTTGGCTTTTATGACCTTGGTTATATCGGGGCGAACAGTGGCTATGATGGCTCGGGTGATTGGCACAGTGGCGCGGGCGTTGGGCTGCGCTATCAGACCGGGCTTGGGCCGATCAGGCTTGATCTGGCGGTGCCTGTTTCGGGGGAAAGTGACAACAGCTTTGAAGTCTATGTCGGCATTGGGCAGGCGTTTTGATGCGGCTGATATTTGCTCTTCTGTTGTTTATGGTGCAAGCGGCTTCGGCTGCCGCAGAAGACGACAAAGACATGATGACCCGCTACCTTGAGGATGCGCTGTCTGGCAGTGGCTATCAGGTGAGCATCACGGGGTTTGCAGGCGCGCTGAGTTCGCGCGCGACGATGGAAAAGCTTACAATCGCCGATGAGAAAGGTGTCTGGCTTATTTTGTCAGATGCTGTGCTCGACTGGAACCGCGCCTCTGTGTTGCGCGGTGAAATTGACATCAACGAGCTGTCGGCCGCAGAGCTGGATATGCCACGTTTGCCAGAGAGTGGGGGTGCAACACCCAGCCCCGAGGCTACGCCGTTTGCTTTGCCCGAGCTGCCCGTGAGCCTGCGGGTCGGGGCAATCTCTCTTAAGAAAGTGACGCTTGGCCAACCCGTTGTGGGTGTGGCGGTGCAAGCCACGGTGAGCGGGAATGTGACGCTTGCAGGGGGGCAGGGGGCGGCCAAACTTGCGATTGTGCGTCAGGGCGGGCCTGACGGGGCCTTTAACCTGACCGCAGGTTTTGCAAACGAGAGCCGCGCGCTTTCGCTGGATCTGTCTTTGCGCGAGGGGGCAGATGGTATCGTCGCCACTCTTCTGAACTTGCCAGATAAGCCGCCCTTGGATGTGCGTATTGCAGGCGCAGCTCCTATTGATGACTTTACGGCGCGCGTGGCGTTGAGCAGTGCGGGGCAGGAGCGCCTTGTGGGAGAGATCAGCACGCAAGCAGGCGCAGGCACTCTGGAGGGTGTCGCGAGGTTGATCGAGGCTGATATCGCTGGCGATTTGACCCCGCTCTTTGCGCCGCAGTACCGTCGCTTTCTTGGCGAAGATGTGGCGCTGACCACGCAGGTGAGCCTTTTTGACGATGGGCGTGTGGCGCTTGATGAGCTTGCGCTTAAAGCGGCGGGCTTGCAGCTTTCGGGCAATATGGTTTTGGCGGCGGATGGCTTGCCAGAGGCCTTTGCTTTGGACGGGATTTTGCAAGATGCCTCTGGTGCGCCTTCGCTCTTGCCGATTGGTGGAGCCGAAACGCGGGTTCAGCGGGCCACGCTGAACGCTCAGTTTGACAGCCGCTCTGGCGACACGTGGTCACTACGCTCCCAGATGCTTGGATTCCAGCGGGATGATGTGAGCCTTGGCACGCTTGATGTTTCTGCGGGTGGGCAGATCAAGCGCGGCGCAAAACGACAGGTTACCGCGCGGATTGACGGGCGTGCTGACGCTATTTCTCTTGGGGATGAGGCCTTGGCCGAGGCGATTGGCACGCGCGTGAGCCTGCTGGCTGATCTGGCGTGGCAGGACGGTGCGCCGCTGGATGTAAAGACCTTTGCCGCTGAGGCCACTGGCATGAGTGTTACGGGTGCGGCGCGGGTCTCTGGTTTGGACGAGGCTTTTGCCGTGGACGGAGCTGTGACGGTGAGAGCTGCGAGCCTTGCAAGGTTTTCAAACCTTGCGGGGCAGCCGCTCGCTGGTGCTTTATCTGCGCAGCTGACGGGGCGTGCTGCGCTGCTGAGTGGAGAAGGCGATCTCGCGGTGAGCGCCGAGGCGACAGACCTGAGTGTCGGCATCGCAGAGGTGGATCGGTTGCTCGGGGGGGTGAGCACGATGCAGGCGTCTGTTGTGCGCGACGGAAGCGGGCTCTTGCTGCGCGGGTTTGATATCGAGGCGGCTGGAGGCACGGTCGATGCGCGGGGGCGTTTGGCCACGGGAGATGGCGCCGTGACATTTGCTGCGATGCTCAAGGATGCGGGGGCTTATGTGGAGGGGTTGAACGGGCCTGCCACAGTCACTGGTGAGGCGCTGGAAGATGCGGCAGGCTGGCGTGTGACAGTCGCGGGCACGGGGCCGCGCGCCATTGAGCTGACATCGCAAGTCACTGTGCCAAACGGAGGCGCCATACGCGCCAATGTGAGTGGGAAGATTGGGTCGATCGCCTGGATTTTGCCTGACTTGGACGGAGCCGCCAGCCTTGATGCCACTCTTGAGCAAGCTGGCGAAAACTGGGGGCTTGCGGCGCGTGCTGCCGGGCCGGGCGGCAGCGCTGTCACTGTAGATGGACAGGTGGCTGCCACGGGGCAGACGGCCGCTCTCAACATGACAGGGAGAGTGCCGCTTGGCCTGTTGAACCGCAGGCTCAAGCCCAACTCGGCGCAGGGGTTTGCGCAGTTTGATATTGTTTTGAACGGCCCGTTGGCGCTTTCGTCCTTGAGGGGCGAGGTGCGGACGTCGGATGCGCGGCTGTCGCTGCCTGCTGTGCGCAATGCGCTGACGGATATTGACGCCGTGGTGACCCTTGCCGAGGGCAATGCGCAGGTTCGTGCGACTTCAAATGTCGCGTCAGGTGGCAAGGTTGAGGCGCAAGGCCGAGTGAGCTTGCGCGCGCCCTATGCGGCCAGTGTGGAGATGGATGTTGGCAATGTTACGGTGAGTAGCGCCAAGCTCTATTCTACGCGCGTGAACGGTGCCCTAACGCTCGGGGGGGCGCTCGCGCGCCAGCCGATTGTCACGGGGCGGCTCTTTTTGGATGAGACGGAGCTGCGGATCCCGTCGACGGGGATTGGCGCTTTTGGAGATGTTCCTGATATCACGCATGTGAACGAGCCTGCTGCGGTGCGCCAGACACGCTCATTTGCAGGGCTTCTGGCCGAGGCGGCGAGTGCGGAGGCACAGCAAGGCTCGGGCCTTGGGATTGATGTAGAGATCGTCGCGGAGAAGCAGATTTTTGTGCGTGGTCGCGGGCTTGACGCCGAGCTTGGGGGGCGCGTGCAGATGACGGGGACAACGGCCGATATTGTTCCGAAGGGGCGGTTTGAGCTGATCCGTGGCCGGCTGGATATCCTGGGCAAGCGCCTCAATCTTGAAGAGGGTTCGGCGCTGTTGCAAGGCAGCCTGATCCCTCAGTTGCGGCTGGTGGCGAGCACGAGCACGGATGACGCAGTTGTGTTTGTCACTGTGTCGGGGCCTGCGGATGCGCCCGAGATCGAATTTACGTCGGAGCCGGAACTGCCGAGTGACGAGGTTTTGGCCCAGCTGCTTTTTGGCCGCGATGTGACCTCTATGTCTGCGCTTCAGGCCGTGCAGCTCGCTTCGGCTGTGGCCACGCTTGCGGGCCGAGGTGGTACCGGAGTTGTGGAGAAGCTACGCCAGAAAACGGGCGTGGATGAACTTGATATCAGTACGAGTGATACAGGCGAAACCTCTTTGCGCGCGGGGAAGTACATCAGCGATGGGGCTTATACCGAGGTTGAAATTGATAGCACTGGTCAAAGCACCATCAACCTTAACCTTGATCTCTCAAACGCGGCCAAGCTGCGCGGGTCTGTTGACACAGAAGGCAAGACGGGAATCGGGCTGTTTTTTGAGAAAGACTACTGACGTCTAATGCCACTCATGCCAGCTCGTTAGAGTGGCTCTGTGGCCGAACCAGCCCAAAAGGGAGCTGGGTGAGAGGCTGAACACGACCCAAGCGGGTCTCGTTGCGGCTGCTTCCTTCCGGATCTGACCGGGTTGGCGAGGCGCCTGCCCGCGCCAACCTCTCAAGGGAGGATATAGGCCGCTCCGAGCGGATTCGCAAGAGGCTGTGCATGGCCTGTTCCTGAAAGGGAGAGGCGCATTTCGGAGAAACCCGCTGCTGTTGCTCGGATAAACTCGATCCCTTGCGCGGGGCAGCTTTCAGCCTTGGGTGATGTTAGAAAACTGGCTGTTGTGTGGGGCATTGGCTTAAAGCGCCATGACGGGTGCGCCACAGGGCTGATTGTGCCTTGGTTGCTGATATGTGTGCTCAGCACACTGCGGCAGGTTTCTTGAGTGTCCAGAATAAGCTTGGGCACTTCTGGGCACGAAGGCTCTGGCCACTTCGTCTTGGCGCGATAGGAGCTGGAGGCGAGTATGAAGTGGTCTTTGTCTTGCACGGGTTTGCCGCGGTAGCTGAGCCGCGAGATGCGCCCCTCGCTTTTTGGCCCGCTGAGATAGCGGCGCTGCGCGTCAAAGAGCGCGGGGCGCGAGATATCGATTTCGTAGTCAAGCTGGGGGATCACATCAAACAAATAGCCGGGGAAGGTTGGGTCAAGCAGGGGGGCGTCTTGTGCACCTTGGGAGAGGTGAGCGAAGACGCTTGCGCTCATTTCAAGCCAGATGCGCAGCGCTTTGCCTGTGATGCTTTGCGCGCAGAGCGTGTCGTGAAAGCTGTAGAGCTTGTCGATATCGCGATGGGCGACTGTGCCTTTCGGGATGTGGCAATAGTGGGTTGCGCCTGCCCGTCCGCCCGAGCGGAAGGGAGACACGACCGAGAGAACAGGTGTGTCTTTATGCTCTGTGTTGGCAAGGGCTGTGCGGATATGGTCTTCAAAGCTCTTGGCTAAAAGCTGGAGGCCTGCGTTGTCTTTTGCCAAGGCAAAGAAACTGTCGATCTGTTGGGTGGTTTCGCCGAGGGGGCGAGACACCTCTGACAAGGTTTTGCGGTGATGGCCTTGTAAGGCATCAACGATCATGACGCACTCGCGTGCTTCAGCCGGATTGCGATGGGTTTGAAGCTGCGTTTTGCTGACGTCCCAGCCTGATGTGTTTGAGGTCAGTGTCAGGTCGGCTTGGCCCATATGTTCGCCCCAAGCGCCTGCAATGAGGGTTGGGTGGCCAGATAGGGCTGCCGTGTTTGTGCCGACCCCGTTTGTGGCGCTGACTTCATGGGTATGTCCGCCAAGTATCAGGGAAACTTTTTCATTTTTGGCCAGAACATTGACAAGAGCTTCCTTGGTTTCGGTACCTGCGTCGGCGTCCAGAGCCGAGTGCGCGAGAACGATGATGACGTCGACGCCTGCTTGCTCCATATCGCTCAAAGCTTGCGCGAGCGCAGGGGCCACAGGAGTGCAGTCTACCAAACTGTTTTGGGATGTAGAACTGTCGAGCGTATCGTCGGGTAAGAAGCCAGTGACACCGATGCGCAGTGGTTCGTTCTGCTCGGGTATTTCGCGCTCAAGGATTGTGAAGCGTTTGATCTGCTTGGAGAGCCTGTGGCTGGCTGGTAGCCTGAGGTTTGCCGATACAACTGGGAAGTTGGCTGTGCTCAGAGCCTCTGCAAGGTGCTCAAGGCCAAAATCAAGATCGTGATTGCCAAGTGTGACCGCATCATATGCCAGCGTATTCATAGCTGTGATCACCGGGTGCGCGCCAGATTGTGACGTATTCGCGTGGGTGTCAGCCAGCGGCGAGCCTTGTAGGAAGTCACCCACATCCAGCAAAAGGCTGTGCTGTGTTTCTGCACGAGCTTGCTTGATATAGACCGCTGTGCGCGAGAGACCGCGGTGCTTGAATGTTTTGTTATTGTTGTAATCAAACGCCAGAACGTGGCCGTGAATATCGGATGTCTGCAAAACCCGAAGATTTACGACGCATGCCGCTTGGCGTGGGGAGACTGGACGTGTCAGGTGCTTGGGCCTTTACATAAACCGACATTGGCGAGAGCTCTTCACAAGTGTAGCACGTATGGGTTGAATTGTTCAATAAATGTCGTTGCGGCAACGTGCGCTGCTTGCCCTATCTGTTTTGCGCGTGTTTATGCGGGGTAGTCAAAGCAACCAGGTCGCGCCAGATTGCGCAGAGCCTGCGAACAGGTATCAAGCGGGGATCAGATGAAGCTTGCAGAAACAGTTACTTTCGGCGGCTCGGGGCTTGACCGTGCGGCAGAGATCCGAGGAAATTCAGATCATTTAGCTGAGGCCATTGCGCAGGGCAATGCCGAGACGATCTTGCTTTGGCGGGGCAAACCGCTTTTGGAGGGAGCCGAAAAAGACAGGCTGGCGCGCCTGCCGATGGATCATGTTGTCTTGCAAGAGCATGGCAACGCGCCGTTGCTTCTGGGGCGCGAAGAGGGCGGCAAGCTGGTCTTTGTGAGCGATATTTCTGATTGGATCCCGCATGAGGTGGATGAGGCGGCGCTCGGTGCGTTTGCAGACCCCACAGAACAGCAGCACCCTATGCTTGAGGAGGCGCAGAGCTTTCTTGAGCTGCGCAGCGCAATGACACGCCTTTCGGCGCGAGATGCGGAATTGGCTGCCGTGGCGCGGGCTGTGCTTGGTTGGCATCGCTCCCACCGGTTTTGTGCGGCCTGTGGAGCCGAGAGCCAGATGGTGATGGCGGGCTGGCAGCGCTCTTGCCCCAGTTGTAACACACAGCACTTTCCGCGCACCGACCCTGTTGTGATTATGTTGATTACGCGGGGGAACTCTGTGTTGCTGGGGCGTTCGCCAGGTTGGCCTGAGGGAATGTATTCGCTTTTGGCCGGCTTTGTGGAGCCGGGCGAAACTGTTGAGGCGGCGGTGCGCCGTGAGGTCTTTGAAGAGGCGGGTATCCGTGTCGGTGAGGTCGGTTATCTGGCCAGCCAACCTTGGGCGTTCCCGAGTTCGCTGATGATCGGATGCGCTGGTCTGGCTGAAAACAGCGAGATCACGCTTGACCCAAACGAGCTGGAAGATGCGGCGTGGTTCACGCGCGAAGAGATCGCGCAAGCCTTTGCGGGTGAGCACCCGATGCTTCAACCCGCAAGAAAAGGCGCAATTGCACATTTTTTACTTTGGAACTGGCTGGCAGATCGGCTTACATGATCTCTAAACTCCAAGACGCGTAGCAGACCCTAACGAGGCATAACGAGTATGAATTTTTCCGGCAAACAAGATATCGAGGCTCCTATCGCGCATGTCTTTGCCGCCGTGAGCGACTTTGATGGCTTCACACGCCAAGCGCTGCGGCGCGGGGCGGATGTGACAAGGCTGGACGCGCTGGAAGGGCCTTGTGCAGGCATGGCTTGGAAAGCCATTTTCAGCTTTCGCGGCAAAGAGCGCACAATGCGGATCGAGCTTCTCGATGTGGATGTGCCCAACAGCCTGACGGCCAAAAGCAGCACAAAGGGCTTGGAGATTGTTTTGGTTTTGCAGCTGGTTGCCATGTCAAAAGAGCGCACGCGCATGAGCATCGATCTGGAGCTGGTTCCACAGACATTGGCAGCGCGGCTGCTTGTGCAATCGCTCAAACTGGCGCGTGGAAATGTCTCAAAGCGGCTCAAGAAACGACTTGGAGCTTTTGCGCAAACGACGGAAGAGAGCTACCGCAGCCTTGGATGAGGCGGCATCTCTACTTGTGCCATGCCCGTTGTCTGCCTATCTCTTGTGTCAACGCTGACAGGGGGGACAACAAAATGACCAAATTTGACAAATCAAAACTGCCGAGCCGCCACGTAACCGAGGGGCCTTCAAAGGCGCCGCATCGCTCGTTTTATCACGCGATGGGTATGACTGAGGAAGAAATTCATCAGCCGCTTGTTGGTGTCGCCTCATGCTGGAACGAAGCGGCTCCCTGTAACATCTCTCTGAACCGTCAGGCACAATCAGCCAAGGCTGGTGTGCGTGAGGCGCATGGGAGTCCACGCGAATTTACGACGATCACTGTGACCGACGGTATCGCGATGGGCCATGAGGGCATGCGCTCGTCTTTGGCAAGCCGTGAGGCTATTGCCGACACTGTCGAGCTTACAATGCGGGGGCATTGCTATGATGCGCTCGTCGGTCTTGCGGGATGTGATAAATCCTTGCCTGGGATGATGATGGCGATGATCCGTCTCAATGTGCCGTCTGTGTTTGTTTATGGGGGCTCTATTTTGCCGGGCCGTGCGCCGACGGATGCGGGTATTCCTGAAGATCTCGCGGGGCGTGATCTGACGGTGCAAGACATGTTTGAGGCGGTTGGCCGCCACCAGAACGGGACGCTTTCAAGCGAGGCGCTGGCTGTCTTGGAGCGGGTGGCCTGCCCGAGTGCGGGCGCGTGTGGCGGGCAATTTACGGCCAACACCATGGCTTGCGTCAGCGAAGCTATCGGGCTTGCGCTGCTCAACTCATCAGGCGCACCAGCCCCTTACGAGAGCCGTGACCAATATGCGGCGGCCTCGGGCACTGCTGTTATGAACCTGTTGGAGAAGAACATTCGTGCGCGCGATATTGTCACGCGCAAGTCGCTTGAAAACGCGGCGCGTGTGGTTGCCTGTACGGGGGGCAGCACCAATGCCGCGCTGCACTTGCCAGCGATGGCGCATGAGGCGGGCATCGAGTTCTACCTTGAAGATGTTTGCGACATTTTCCGTGACACGCCTTACTTTGTCGACCTGAAGCCAGGTGGCGAATATGTTGCGAAAGACTTGTACGAGGCGGGGGGGATCCCTGTTGTGATGAAAGAGCTGCGCAAAGCTGGCTTGTTGCATGAAGACTGTATGACCGTTGCAGCCATGAGCTTGGGCGAGGCGCTCGACCAGATTGAGGGTGAGGCCGACGGAAAAGTCATCTACCCGATCGAAACACCGATCACAAAGACTGGGGGCGTTGTAGGCCTCAAAGGAAATGTTGCGCCTGAGGGTGCTATTGTCAAAGTGGCTGGTATTGCTGCGAAAGATCAGGTGTTCACTGGCCCTGCACGTGTGTTTGAGTGTGAAGAAGACGCTTTTGAAGCTGTGCAAAACCGAGCCTATAAAGAAGGCGAAGTGCTGGTGATCCGCAACGAAGGCCCCGCGGGTGGCCCGGGTATGCGCGAGATGCTTTCGACAACGGCGGCTCTCTCGGGGCAGGGTATGGGCAAGAAGGTTGCTCTCATCACCGATGGGCGCTTTTCTGGCGCAACACGCGGTTTCTGTGTGGGGCATGTCGGGCCTGAAGCGGCCCATGGCGGGCCGATCGCCTTTTTGAAAACGGGTGACATGATCACGATTGATGCAATCAAGGGTGAGCTTTCTGTTGATTTGACGGAAGATGAGATGGCCAAGCGCAAGGCTGAATGGAAAGGCCCGCGCGAGACGATTTACGCTTCTGGGGCTGTCTGGAAGTTCTCCCAGCTTGTGGGCGCAACTTACAAGGGTGCGGTTACGCATCCGGGTGCCAAGGCTGAAAAGCATGTTTACATGGACCTCTAGGCCAGCGCTCTGGCGCGCGGGTGTTGCGCTTATTGCGGCTTTTTCCCTGAGCGGGTGTCTTGAGCTACAGGCTCAAGACACTGGTGCGGGTGGAACGGACACAGCCCAGACTGGCCAGCGCAGTTTTGCTTTGGCCAGCTCCGTGATTGTACCGAGCGGTGTGACGGCGAAAGGCCCCCCGGGGTTTTGCATTGACAAACGATCAGTCAAAACGGGGCGCACAGGCGGCTTTGCCTTGATTGCGCCCTGTGCTGCGCTGGATGCGCGCGCCGATGGTCTGGGGCTTGAAACCGCAATTCTGACACTTCAAGTGCAGCCTGTTGGCGCTTTGGGTGGTGATATTTCAGCTCAGGCACTGGCAGAGGTGTTTGCCGCCGAAGAGCCGATTTATCTTGAAGATGGCGATGGCATCAGTTTGGTGCAATTGGCGGCTGGTGGCGAAGCAATCATTCCGCAATCTGACCCAACGCACTGGCGGGGTGCGTTGAAAGTGAATGGCTACCTTGTGGGCTTGGCTGTTTATGCTGAAGTGGGCGGTGCTGCTGCAGGTGATGTGGGCAAGACGCTGCTCATTGATTTTGCAGAGGCTGTTTTGAGCGCGAGCACAGAGGCTCCCAGCCAATAATCCTAGGGTTGTTCTGGCTGTTTGTGCACGTCTCTTTGGGCGAAAATCACTGAAATTGTTTAGCTATTTTATGAAATGAGGCCTTTTCGTTAACTCTGTTTCCAGTAGAGTGACAATTAATCCAGTTTTGTGTTTTGGCAGTTTTGTGTGATGGCGTTTTCCTTTGGCGGTGCAGTTTTAAAACGTGGGCTTTACCGGCTGTCTTTGAAGCGCTGGCAGCGCGCCGCGCGCCGCGCTCGTGGCACAGGCCTTGAAAAGCTGCGCGCAGAGCGGGCCGATGCGCGTAAGATCAAGACACAGCTGGATACACTTATTCATATCGCTGATGAACGGCTGGCTCTTCCGATGATCGGCTCTCAAGCTTTTGATAAGCCCTTTGACTCTGAATGGGCCTGGCGACCCGAGCTGTGGCGTGGGCCTTTGGCCAGCCCTGGTTTGAGCTCGGCTGAAACGAAGTCGATGTTGGGGCGCGAAGTGACCCTCTTTCACGATTGCCAGCATTCAGAGCTGACCCTGCGCCAGATCAGAAATCGTCGTGAAGCCGACTTGGCGCCTTATGGGTTGCGGCTGGATGTGTTTCGGTTTGATGGCTCGTTTTTGTCTGTTGTAGTGGATCTGCCCGAAGAGGCAGCGCGCGGGCTTTTGCGCAAGCATTTGCTGCGTATTCAGACGATTGTCGAGCTTGAGAAGCCGCTTGAGATATTTGCGCGGCTTAACATCAAGCATGGGCCGAACACAGAGCAAATTGTGCGGGAGCTGCCGCTGAACCAACAGGATGTGATGGTTGAGTTTGACTTGGCTTACACGAAGTTAAACGAGAAACGGGTCGAACGGATCTGGCTTGATCTGATCTTTGAGGGGCCTGAGATGAACCAGGTTGTTATTAGGGATCTAACATTGAGCCGGCGGCCAAGAGCCGAGCTTTAAGGAGGCGAAATGAGCGAATTTGTGGTCACAAAGCGCCGAATGATTGAGGCGCGTTGGAATGCTGTTGTCAGCCGTGCTGACGGTACGGCCATTGCAGAGACGCCAAAGCTGAGTGTGACGCTTGATGGCAAGCCGGTGCTGGGTGTGAGCTTGAAGGCGGGCGGTGAAGGCGATTGGGAGATGATTGTGCCTGTGCCTGCCGAAGCCGTTTCGGACGGGATCAGAACGATCATCGTACAAGACAGCGTGACCGATGAAAGCCTCGCGAGCTTTTCGCTTTTGTCTGGCGAAGCTCTGGATGAGGATTTGCGCGCTGAAGTCGACCTTTTGCGCCAAGAGCTTGATATGCTGAAGCGGGCTTTCAGACGCCACTGTGTAGAGAGCACTTGAGGTAACTCTGGCAACACCAAATCGCCATGAAGGCTGATGAAGGTGGCTGATATTTGACGCGGCGTAGTGGGTGACAGGAGCTGTCAGATAAGGCATTTTGGCTCTCAAACAGGGAGTTTCATCATGACGCACTACCCACATATGCTCGCGCCACTTGATCTGGGCCATACCACGCTGAAAAACCGCGTCATCATGGGGTCGATGCACACCAATCTGGAAGAAACCAAAGATTGGAACCGTGTGGCAGAGTTTTATGCCGAGCGCGCGCGTGGTGGTGTGTCTCTGATGGTAACAGGCGGGATAGCCCCGAACAATGAGGGCGGCGTTTTCCCCGGTGCGGCGGGGCTCTATACTGAAGCCGACATAGCCAACCACAAGATCGTGACAGACCGCGTCCATGCGGCAGGGGGCAAGATCGCGATGCAGATTTTGCATGCCGGGCGCTATGCTTACGGGCCTGAATGTGTAAGCGCTTCGCCTGTCAAATCTCCTATTTCGCCTTTTGCGCCCAAGGAGCTCGACGAAGACGGTATCGAGAAGCAGATTGCCGATTTTGCCCGTACTGCGGCCAATGCGAAAGCGGCAGGCTATGACGGCGTCGAGGTGATGGGATCGGAGGGGTACTTTATCAACCAGTTCCTTGTCACACATGTGAACAAGCGCACTGACCGTTGGGGTGGCTCTTACGAAAACCGTATGCGCCTCCCGATCGAAATAATGAAGCGGGTACGGGCCGCTGTGGGTGATGATTTTATCATCATCTATCGCCTGTCGATGATTGATCTGATCCCCAATGGCTCGACGCATGATGAAGTGGTGCAACTGGCCCAAGAGGTGGAGAAGGCTGGCGCAACTATGATCAATACCGGGATCGGCTGGCACGAGGCCCGCATCCCCACGATTGCAACAAGCGTGCCACGCGCGGGCTTTGCTTGGGTGACAAAAAAGCTGATGGGTAAAGTGGGTATTCCGCTGATCACTTCAAACAGGATCAATATGCCCGAGGTGGCCGAAGCGGTTTTGGCAGACGGCTGTGCCGACCTTGTGAGTATGGCGCGCCCTTTTTTGGCAGACCCCAATTTTGTGAAAAAGGCTGAAGAGGGCCGCAGCGCCGAGATTGCGCCTTGTATTGCCTGCAATCAGGCCTGCCTTGACCATACCTTTCAAGGCAAGATTTCAAGCTGCCTTGTAAATCCGCGCGCTTGCTTTGAGACAGAATTGACGCTTGAGGCAACATCGGCTCCCAAGAAAATAGCAGTTGTGGGCGCGGGGCCAGCAGGCATGAGCGCAGCGATTGCAGCGGCCGAGCGCGGCCACACCGTGACAGTGTTTGACCGAGAGCAAGAGATCGGTGGGCAGCTGAATATGGCCAAGCAAATCCCTGGCAAAGAAGAGTTTTGGGGCTTTGTCGACTGGTTTGGCACGATGGCTGCCAAGTACGGTGTTGCGCTAGAGCTGGGTGAGGCTGTGCGCGCTGAAGACCTTGTCGGCTATGACGAGGTCATCGTTGCTACAGGTGTCTTACCACGTGATCCTCAGATCGAGGGGCAAGATATGCCACATGTGCTTAGCTATGTTGATGTGTTGCGGGGTAAAGTGCCTGTGGGCAAGCGGGTGGCTGTTGTGGGCGCTGGCGGGATCGGCTTTGATGTAAGCGAATTTCTGGTTCATCAGGGCGTGAGCCCAACGATGGACCTTGCCGAGTGGAAAGAAGAGTGGGGGGTGGGTGACCCTTCCCAAACACGTGGTGGGCTTGCGCCTGAAGGCCCACAGCCAGACCCGGCTGCGCGGCAGGTTACGCTGCTTCAGCGTAAGGCAGAGCGCCACGGCAAGCGGCTTGGCAAAACAACGGGCTGGATTCACCGTGCTGCGCTCAAGATGAAGAACGTCGAGATGGTCGCTGGGGTCAACTACGAACGGATTGATGAAAATGGTCTGCATGTGAGCTTTGGCGAGGCGCGTGAGAACCCAAGGTTGATCGAGTGCGACAATATTGTGATGTGCGCAGGGCAAGTCAGCGAGCGCTCTCTGGCGGACGCGTTGGAAGCCAAGGGTGTGAAGGTGCACGTGATCGGCGGCGCCGATGTGGCTGGCGAACTTGATGCCAAGCGTGCCATTGACCAGGGCACACGACTGGCCGCTGCGCTTTAGCGCTTACAGCAGGGCATCCTTGGCGGCTTTGAGAGCTGTCTTGTTTTTAATCTCGCGGTTGAGGCTCAGAAATGCGACCTGCTGCGCGGCGGTGTTTCCCGTGTTTTGCGGCGGCACGGCATTAAGGCTCTGGCGCGTAGCCATTGGGACTTTCAGAATATCAAGCAGAGCTGCTGCGGGGCCTTCTGGTGCTTTTGCAAAGTCCTCAAGTCGCGCGGCCTGTACCTGCACTGGCAAGGCTGCGGCGAGCTTCTCGGCTTCAGCTTCCGGGCCCAAGAGCTCGGTGAAACGTGCGCGAAATGTGTCAAAGTCATCTGTAAGGCGAATGGAGCGCAGCAAGTGGCCGTAGACTGAGCGGATCCATGCCTCGCGTTCTCGCGTGGTGTAAAAAAACGTGATGTCAGTCGCGTCGCCAAATCTGCGGCGCACCTCGGAAATAATAACTTTGGCGAGCCGTTTGGCGGGGCGCTGGTAGGATGTCATCAACCGCCCCGAGACAGTATGATGACCGGGCATGCCGCCAGAGAACGTCTCGCGTGACAAGACGATGGTGTGATGATCAGGCACCGCGGCGAGAAAGCTGCGCAAGGCACGACGGAATTTGAAAAGCCGATGCGGAAAGGGGCGCTGTGCGTAGATACGCGCATGGGCGCCAGCATTGAGGAAATCTGTTTTGCCATAGTAAGCGACGTGGGGCCCAAGCGCTGTTTTATTGTGGCTCATGAAGTCTTGCAGGCTTGTTGTTCCCGTTTTGTGGAAGCCTGCGTGGACCACAACGCGTGTCATCAAAAAAGACCCTCGGGCGGGTCAGCAATTATGCGGCCTGTTGCCAGATCAACTGTGGGGACGGCCGCCTGTGAGAAGGGCATCAGAACCGTTGCGCTGCTGCCCGTTGTTTGAATTTCCAGCAGGTCACCTGCGCCGTGGTTTTGAACGGCCTTGACGCGCCCAAGCTCGGTGCCGCCTGTGTCCAGAACCGTCAGACCTATGAGGTCGGCGTGGTAAAACTCATCGTCAGGCAGTGAGGGCAGCTGGCTGCGCTCGGCGTAGAGCTGAACGCCACGCAGGCTGTCGGCGTCTTCTTTGGTGTTCACGCCGCTAAGTCGGGCGGAAAACCCGTTGTTTATTTGGCGTGTGATCGACAGGGTGAAGCTTTTTGCGCCGTCTTCAGTGTAGAGTGGCGTATAGCTCGCGATATCCTGTGGGTCGGCTGTGAAGCTCTTGAGGCGGATCTCTCCGCGGACACCAAAGGCGCCAGCAATGGCACCAACACAGACACGCTCGCTCATGGGCGGGCTCCTTCACAGAGACCAGATGACACCTGCCCACCAGCGGTTTGGCAGCGATCATCGTGAGAATATTTTTCGTAGGTTACACCTGCAAGAAAGGCTGTGCCAATCAAAAACAGTGTGCGAAAGGGGCGAAGCAGGAGGCGCATATCGGGGCCGCAATGCGGGCTGGAGCACGTGGCACCCCAGCCCGAAAGTGCTTAGCTTTCAGCAGCTTCGTCGGCTGCAGGAGCTTCTTCAGCAGGAGCTGCTGCGGCTTCGGCAGCGGCTGCTGCTTTGGCTGCTTTTTCTTCGGCGCGGTCTGTGGCTTTTTTGCCTGGGAGACCTTTTTTCAGGTTTGAGCGTTCTTTCTTCTCGAGGACGCCAGCGGCTTCGAGCATGCGTGAAACGCGGTCTGTTGGCTGTGCGCCTTCGCCGAGCCAGTATTTGATACGGTCAAGGTCAAGCTTCACGCGCTCTTCGCTGTCTTTGGCGAGAAGCGGGTTGTATGTGCCGAGCTTCTCGATGAAGCGGCCATCGCGTGGCATGCGGCTGTCAGATGCAACAACGCGGTAGAAAGGGCGCTTTTTTGAGCCGCCGCGGGCGAGACGAATTTTCATAGCCATGGTGTGTTCTCCTTAAATGGCGTGGCAGGCATGTGCCTGTTATTCTTGGTGTTTTTGGTGGTGCTGAATGACTTCAGCGATGATGAAGTTGAGAAACTTCTTGGCAAATTCAGGGTCCAGATCGGCCTGAACTGCCAAATCTTCGAGCCGTGCAATCTGGGCCGTTTCGCGGGCCGGATCAGACGGGGGAAGGGCGTGTTCGGCTTTGAGCTTGCCCACCGATTGGGTGTGCTTGAAACGCTCGCCGAGAGTATAAACAAGGATGGCATCGAGGCGGTCGATGCTGTCGCGGTGCTCTTTCAGAAGAGCTGCGGCGCGGGTTACAGCGTCGGTCATTTTGCACCTCTAAAACGGTTGGAAAGGGGGGGTGAAAAGCGTGCACAACCCGTGCACCATGCGTGCACCGCCTGAACAGACTTTGTTACAAAAGCGTTAACACCGAAGGCTGCGCGAAGATCAGTCAAGCGCCCATCCTTTCGGTTTGAACAAGGGATCCGCGTAGTGGCTGATTTCCATGTCGATGCCATGGGCCAGCTGTGTGCCATCCAGCTGGGCTGGTGACGGGTGGCGGTAGACTGCATCAGAGCCGTCGATGCTTGTCGCCTCATTGTCGCGTTTTGCGCCAAGGCGCTCGGCAAGGCGGATACTGTCGAGGTTCTTCGGGTCAAGATAGCTCACGGCTGTCTCCCAGCCGCGCTGCTTGTAGTAGAAGTCGCGCGCGGCGTGGGTGGCCTCAAGTGCGTAGCCCTTGCCCGCCTTATCTGGCCAGATGATCCAGGCGATCTCGGCTTCGGGCCATTTGGCAGGCTTCCAGCCGCCAGCCATGCCGTAGGTCTCGTCGGTCTCTTTGTCGTGGATCATCCACATCCCAAAGCCGCGAATGTTCCAGTGACCGATTTCGGCAGCATAGAGCATCCAAGCTTCATAGGCGTTGAGTGGCCCGCCCATAAAGCGCGAGCGGTAGCTTGAAAACGTGGCCTTGAAGTCCGGATAATCCTCGGCTTCGGGGCCGCGCAGAACGAGGCGTTTGGTTTCCAGAACGGGAATATTGGCTGTGTGCATTATGCGTAGGCCTCCATGCCGCCGTTGACGAGCGCCTCTGGCGCGGGGTGGCGCCAGACTTCGGTTTGGCCGAACTTCGGGTGCTCGTAGTGATAGTCAAATGCGGCACCAAGACGTGTGGCGACAGCTTTGCTGGCTGTGTTGTCTGGCGCGATCAGGCTGATGGCAGTGTCCCAGCCGAGCACATCATAGGCATGTGCGCGGGCGGCTTCGCCTGCTTCGGTTGCATAGCCTTTGCCCGTCGCCTGTGGCATCAGCGTCCAGCCGATTTCGCGCTCAGGCCAGCCGAGCGGGTTCCAGAGACCGACACGACCAAGATATGTGCCTGTCTCTTTGTCATCGACAGCCCAGAAGCCATAGCCACGCATAACCCAGTGGCCCAAGATCCCGCCAATGGCGCGCCATGCTTCATCAGGGCGCAATGGCCCGCCAACGAACTTTGACGCATCCGACGCCCAGAACGCAAACTCCTGCTCCGCGTCGGCCTCACATGGGGCGCGCAGAACAAGGCGTTCGGTTTCTAGTGTGGGGATGGCGAGGTTGAGCATGGGTTACTTTTTCTTCCCAAAGCCGGAGAGACCCGAGGGCAGGCCCATGCCGCCGCCGAGACCTGGCAGCTTGCCCGAGGCACCGAGCTGCTTGGCCGCGGCTTCCATCGCGGCGGGGTCCATGCCTTGGCCCATTTCTGCTGGCAGGCCACCTTTGCCGCCGAACATACCTTTCATGGCTTGTTTCAGCATGCCGCCTTTGCCTTTGCCGAGCTTCTTCATCATGTCCGACATCTGACGGTGCATTTTGAGAAGCTTGTTCAACTCGGAGACCTCAAGGCCAGCGCCTTTGGCGATGCGCTTCTTGCGGGAGGCTTGGAGGATCTGCGGGTTGGCGCGCTCGCGTTTTGTCATGGATTGAACAAGGGCGATCTGGCGCGCGATGATCTTGTCATCAAAGCCTGAGTCTTGCACTTGTTTGGCCATTTTGCCCATGCCGGGCATCATCCCCATCACGCCTTCCATGCCGCCCATTTTTTGCATTTGCTCGAGCTGCATTTTCAGGTCGTTCATATTGAACTGACCTTTCTGGAAGCGCTTCATCATGCGCTCGGCTTGCTCGGCCTCGATTGTGTCTTGGGCTTTTTCAACAAGCGCAACGATATCGCCCATGCCAAGAATACGGCCTGCGATACGCTCTGGCTCGAAGGTTTCGAGCGCGTCCATCTTCTCGCCGAGGCCGACGAAGCGGATGGGCTTGCCAGTTACGGCACGCATAGAGAGGGCTGCACCGCCGCGTCCGTCACCATCCATACGGGTGAGGACAACGCCAGTGATGCCGATCTTGGCATCAAACTCTTCGGCGACTTCAACAGCGACTTGCCCTGTGAGGCCGTCAACCACGAGAAGCGTTTCGCGCGGGTCGACAATGGCGGCCACATCGGCCACCTCTTTCATCAGGACTTCGTCAATCTGAAGGCGGCCCGCGGTGTCGAGCATATAGACATCATAGCCGCCAAGGGCCGCTTGCTGCTTGGCGCGCTTGGCGATGTCGACGGGGCTTTGACCCTTGACGATGGGCAGCGTATCAACGCCGATCTGTGTGCCGAGGATGGCGAGCTGGTCCATTGCGGCGGGGCGGTAAATATCGAGCGAGGCCATGAGGACTTTTTTGCCCTCGCGGTCTTTGAGGCGCTTGGCGAGCTTACCTGTTGTTGTGGTTTTACCGCCGCCTTGCAGGCCGACCATGAGGATCGGCGCGGGGGGATTGTCGATCTTGAGTTTGCCGGGGTCTTCGGCACCGCGCAGCGTATCGACAAGAGCGTCGTGGACGATTTTGACAACTTGCTGGCCCGGTGTGACCGACTTGGTAACAGACTGGCCTGTGGCCTGATCTTGCACCTTTTTGACGAACGCGCGGGCAACGGGCAGGGAGACGTCGGCTTCGAGCAGAGCCACGCGGACTTCGCGCAGGGCTGTTTTGACATCTTCGTCGGAGAGCGCGCCTTGTTTGGTGAGGCGGTCGAAGACACCTGAGAGGCGTTCGGACAGATTTTCAAACATCTTGTCGGCTCCTTACCGCTGCGTTTTGACCCGACGAGGTGAGCGGGCCGCCCAATGACAATAAGCCCCCGTGGGCGAAACTCGCTGACGGGGGGCGATCTCGGCAAGCGAGACCGGAAGTGTTTAGGCTTCCGTATGATTGCGCGCTGTCTACGACTTTGGGTGCGTGGGGTCAAGTCTGGGGTGAGGCGAGCATATTTTTGCCACAGAAAATCGAAAGTCGCATCTTTAGATACAAAGTGCTTGATGCGTATTATCGGTGTGTTTACGTTGCTCGTGGTAATTGCCAATTTTAACTCGAGGTAACAAGTATGAAAACTGTAGCAAAATTCGCCGCAATCGCACTGATCGCAGCACCTACATTCGCGTCCGCTGGCGGCAAAGACACAGCGGTTATGGAATCAGACGTATTCGTAGACACAACACCAGTAGCTGGCGGTTCGTCAGGCTCACTGGGTTCAATGGGCTCAGGCGCAGGTATCGCGGCAGCGGCTCTGGTTGTGCTTGCGGTTGCAGCGTCAAGCGGCACCTAAGCCACTCGAACGACGACACTTTCGGCGCCCTCGGGCTCTTGGTTGCGGTTTCTCGCAGCGGGAGTTCGGGGGCGCCGTTTTCGTTTGGGCCGTGTGTCTTTGCGCAGAGCGGCGCAGAAGATAGCTGCGGGACTGATTGCAAACGCCGCCTCGTGCGCTAAGCTTGGCTGCTAGAAGCTGAGATAGAGGGCGAGCGGGCGAGCAGATGGACAATTGGGACGAAATCAGAACGGCCTACCATGTGGCGCGCGAGGGGACGGTGAGTCGGGCTGCGGAAGTCCTCGGGATTCATCATGCCACTGTGATTCGTCACATTGATGCGCTGGAAGAGCGGTTGAAGGCCAAGTTATTTCAGCGCCACGCCCGCGGCTACACGCCGACAGAGGCCGGCCAGGAGCTTTTGCGCGTGGGGCAGGCGACAGCCGAGCAGTTCTCGCAGCTTCAGTCGCTTATCCATGGGACCAGCACGGGGGTGGGCGGCGAGCTTGTGATTACATCGCTCACCGAGATCGCGCCCAAGATCGTGCCGCTGCTCAAAGAGTTTCAGGACATGCACGAGGGGCTCTCGCTGCGCTATCTGGCGGGGGACCGTGTGTTCAAGCTGGAATACGGCGAGGCGCATGTGGCGATTCGGGCGGGGGCGCGCAAGCCCGACGAGCCGGACAATGTGGTGCAGCAGCTTTGCCGCGCCGAAGTGAGCCTCTATGCCTCCAAAGCCTACATTGATGCCCACGGTGCGCCCAGCGGGCTGGATGACCTTGCGGGCCATCGCTTTGTGGGCAATGTCGATGCAGAGGCACGCGCGCCTTATTACCAGTGGCTGGCTGCGCATGTGGCGCCCAGCCAGATCGTCTTTCGCGCGGGTGACTTCCAGATTGCCAGTGCCGCTGTGCGGGCTGGTATCGGGCTTGGCTTTATGGCGGATGGCGCTGAGGCGCAGATACCAGAGCTGGTCAAGGTTGCGGGGCCTGAGGAGGCGTGGGGCACAAGCCTCTGGCTGGTGACGCATATGGATCTGCACCGCACCGCAAAAGTACAGGCGATTGCGCAGTTTTTGAAAGAGCGGCTGAGCTGCGACTAAGTCGCCTCGGGAAACTCTCGTTCCAGAAAGCGCTCAAACGCGTCCAGATTGACAGGGTCGAACTGGCCAAACCCCTGCATCCAGACAGAGGCCTGTTTGAGCGCGTCCGGCTCAAGCTTGCACCACTTCACGCGGCCACGCTTCTCTTGAGAGATCAGGCCCGCGCGGGTGAGCAGCCCCAAATGTTTTGAGATGGCTGCGAGGCTCATCTCGAAGGGCTCGGCCACATCTGTTACGGCCATGTCGTCTTCGAGCAGCATCGTGAGGATGCTGCGGCGCGTTGGATCGGCGAGAGCCGAGAAGACGAGATCAAGCGTTTGTGTCATGGCTTTGTGTGGCTTGCGCTGTGGTTTTCGTCAACCATTTGGTTGAGTGTTTGTCTGCCCTGAAAAGCAAAGATCAACCTGTTGGTTGAATAAAGCTTTTGACTCAATTTTGAGGGTTTTGCGGGTGCGGCGGAATCTCCGCCAGATGGCTGTGGCTTAATAATGCCATGTTTATCAGTGGGTTAACTTCATCTTGCGGGTGCGTTAAGGTAACTTGACTCAGAGGCGGCTGCGCAATAGCTACTCATCAACTGTCCATGGGGGCTTTTGACGTGTCGATACGCGATAAAGATGACCGGCTGAGTGAGCTTGATAAGCGCATAAAAGAGGTCAAGGCGGCGCACACACCGAAAGACCACATGGAGGAGCACTACTCCCAAGCGCAACTCGCGTGGCGGATGGTGATCGAGCTGGTGGCTGGTTTGGGCCTTGGCTTTGGCATCGGATACGGGCTCGACTGGGCCTTCGGGACACTCCCGATATTCATGGTGCTGTTTACATTTATGGGCCTTGCGGCTGGTGTGAAGACAATGCTTCGCTCCGCACAAGAGATCCAGAAGACACAAGAAGCGGCTGAGGCCGCAAGAGACGAGAAGGGTTAGTCATGGCGACTGAGACGCACGGCACAGAAGGCACAGGCCTCGTATTCAAACCGATGGATCAGTTTATCGTGCAGCCTTTGTTTGGCGGCGAGCTGGGTGTCTTCACCATCACCAACACCACACTCTGGATGGTTTTGGCGATTGTCGGTATCTTCGCCATGATGGTTCTGGGCACTGCGCGCCGCGCCACGATCCCTGGTCGTGCACAGTCGGTTGCCGAGCTTGCCTACGGCTTTATCTACAAAATGGTTGAAGATGTTGCAGGCAAAGATGCTGTCGGCTTCTTCCCGTATATCATGACACTGTTCATGTTCATCGTGTTCTCAAACTTCCTCGGCCTTATCCCGATGTCGTTTACGCCCACATCACACTTTGCTGTGACGGTTGTTCTGGCGCTCCTGGTGTTTGTCACCGTGACAGTTGTGGGTTTTGTGAAAAACGGTGCCAAGTTCCTTGCGCTGTTCTGGGTGTCAAGCGCGCCACTGGCGCTGCGCCCCGTGCTCGCGATCATCGAAATCATCTCATACTTCGTACGCCCCATGAGCCACTCTATCCGTCTTGCGGGTAACGTGATGGCGGGCCACGCGGTTATCAAAGTTTTTGCAGGGTTTGCAGCAATCGCTGTTATCAGCCCTGTCTCTGTACTTGCCATTACGGCGATGTACGGCCTCGAAGTTCTCGTATCCTTTATTCAGGCATACGTGTTCACCATTCTGACCTGCGTGTATCTGAAAGATGCTCTGCATCCTTCCCACTAAGGTCTGATTGTAATCTAAACTTCCAATCGTAAGGAGAATACTCATGGAAGGCGAACTCGCACACATCGGCGCAGGTATTGCGGCACTCGGCACAGGCATCGCGGCACTTGGTGTTGGCAACGTAGCTGCCAACTTCCTCGCAGGCGCACTGCGCAACCCATCAGCAGCGGCTTCACAAACAGCCACGCTCTTCATCGGTATTGCTTTTGCTGAAGCTCTGGGGATCTTCTCGTTCCTCGTCGCGCTTCTGCTGATGTTCGCTGTCTAACTTTTTCGGATAACGATCCTTACGGCCGGGTGGGCGCATCGCGCTCACCTGGTGATCAGGCAAGTTCCCGAAGGAGGGCCACATGGCGACCAATACGTACGAGGCCGCGGGCAAAGCGGCCGAAGCCAAGTCAGGCATGCCCCAGCTGGATCCTTCCACTTGGGCAAATCAAGTTTTCTGGCTTTTGCTCACACTTGTCGTGATCTACCTTGTTCTGTCTCGTGTTGCATTGCCCCGCATTGCGGCAATCTTGGCGGAACGTCAGGGCACGATCAGCAACGATATTGCAGCGGCTGAAGAGCTTAAGCAACGCGCGGCTGAGGCTGAAGAAGCCTACAACCAAGCGCTGGCAGATGCGCGCACTGAAGCCAACGGCATCATTGCGACGACAAAAGCCGATATTCAAAAAGACCTCGATGTCGCGTTGGCCAAGGCCGACGCCGAGATTGCCGCCAAAACGGCCGAGGGCGAAAAGGCGATTGCCGCCATTCGCGAAGGCGCGCTTGAGAGCGTAAAGGCCGTTGCGAAAGACACGGCAAAAGAACTTGTTGCAGCGATGGGTGGAACGGCAGATGCCAAGACCATCACAGCAGCTGTGACAGCACGGATGAAGGGCTAAGAAGATGCGGAAACTCTCAATTCTCCTCGCCCTCACCGCCGCAACGCCTGCTATGGCGGCCAGCAAGAACCCGTTCTCGGCGTATTTCTGGAGCCTTGGCAACACAGACCTGATCGTTCTGATGGGTTTCTGTGTGTTTGTTGGTATTCTGCTGTATTTCAAAGTTCCGTCGATGGTTGGCGGAATGCTTGATGCGCGTGCGGACGGTATCAAGAGCGATCTTGATGAAGCCCGTGCGCTGCGCGACGAAGCCCAGAAAGTTCTGGCTGATTACGAGCGCAAGCAAAAAGAAGTTCAAGAGCAGGCCAACCGCATTGTTGAAGCGGCCAAGGACGAAGCAGCAGCCGCTGCCGAGCAAGCCAAGGCTGATATCAAAGCGTCAATCGCGCGTCGTTTGACCTCTGCGGAAGAGCAGCTCAAGAGCGCGGAAGCGTCAGCTATCAAAGAAGTTCGCGACAGCGCGATTGTGGTGGCTGTTGGCGCCGCACGTGATGTTGTGGCCAAGCAGATGACGGCGGCCACAGGCAACCAGCTCATTGATGATGCGATTGCCCAAGTGGACGCGAAGCTCCACTAAGCAGCGGAGCATAGCTTATTAAAGAACCCGGTCTTTATGGCCGGGTTTTTTCGTTTTGGAGCGGGGCTTAGTCTTCGCGGTCGTGCTCAAAGCGCAGGCGGGCGATGTCTTCGTTTTTGTCTGACTTGATCTGGTCGGCCAGGGCGGCGTTAACGAAGTTGAGGTGGCTTTCAACGGCTTGTCGTGCGCGGGCCGGGTCGCGGGCCTGAAGGGCATCGTTGATGGCGCTGTGTTGGGTGAGCAGGTCTTCGCGCGTGGCGTTTTGCTGGAAAATGCGGGCGCGGTTGTAGAAGACGCCTTCTTTGAGAAGATCAAAGATCGAACGCATCATATGGAGCATGACTACGTTGTTGCTGGCCTCGATGATGGACATGTGGAAGGCTGCGTCAAGCTCGGCTTCCTTTTGGGCCCCGGTGCGCTTGTCGGCTTTTACCATGCGCTCGTAGGCCTGATTGATAACTTTGAGGTCGGTCTCGGAGGCAAGGCGCGCGGCACGCTCGGCTGCGATCCCTTCTAGGTCACGGCGGAATGCGAGGTAATCAAACACCGCTTCTTCGTGTGACGAGAAGAGCTCAATCAGCGCATCAGAGAAGGCCGAGCCAAGCACATCGGCCACATAGACTCCCGAGCTGGCTTTGGCGGTCAGAAGTCCGCGCTCCTGAAGCTCGCCGATGGCTTCGCGCAGTGACGGGCGTGACACATTGAGCTTGTCAGCGAGTTCGCGCTCTGAGGGCAGGCGCTCACCGGGGCGCAGGATGCCGCGCAGCACGAGCTGTTCGATCTGGCGAACGACTGCGCGGCTGAGCTTTTCGGGGTGTACTGGTTGAAACGGCATGGGCACTCTCGGTTAATTGGTAAAACGATATTACCAAATTGCCAGTGCGGCAAGCCTATGCTTAAAAAAGAGGCGGGCCATATGGGGCCCGCCTGTCAGTGTCTTTCGGGCGCTCTTGGTCACTCTGCCGGGACTGCGCTTCCTTTGGCGCTTGCGCCGAAGTGCTGACGGTTCAGGCGCAATACCAAAGCAATCATAAGTATTTGCGAGGCAAGCGCGATGGCTGTCACGCCCCAGTAAGCGATGCCGAACTTTGTGACCACGCCTGCAGCGACGAGGCCCTTGTTCACAAAGAAATGGAGAAGCACAGAAAAGGCGACGCCCGGGCAAACAAGTGCATAGGAACCTGGTGAAGTTTTTGACCCAAACACGAAGTCAGTAAAGTAGCCTTGGCGGCGCAGAACGGTAAGGCCCAGCAAGAGGAAGACAACCTGTATGGCCACCATCTGCGCTAGCCAGACCATGGTTGTGCCCGCTTCTGCGTGAGCGTCGAAAGTTGTGTGCAGCCCGTGGCTCTGGCGCAGAAAGAGAATCGAAAGGATCGTCACAATCGGAACGATGACCATCAGGGTCGGGCCAGATTCGCGGGCTGTGCCGTGTTGCAGCATAGAGCTGAAGGCGGTTGTGAGCGCCACAATTGTATAGATGAGCGCGGCAACGGCGAAGAATGTGGAAATGATCAGGGAGATTGCGACCGTTGCGGGCGCGAGGGACATGGAGGCAGGTGCCGAGAAGCCAACACCGATCATCGCCAGCGCAAAGGCAGGGAGAAGCTGCGCAAAGCTGTTGTGGGCGGTGACATCAAACAAGCCGCCTTCGCTGAGAACACGGCCAAGGAAATCTCCAATCAGGCGCAATGCCCAGACACCCAGAGCGCCAAAGGCAACGAGGGCGAGCGGGAAGAGATACTCGATGATGCTCCACAAATTGGGTACAAACACGAGCCCGACGATAAAGAGGGCGTTCACCGTCATGGCTGTTGCCAGTGGTGCCGCCAGCAGAGTTGTTTCGGCGTTTGAGGCACGGAGCGCTGTGTAGGCCTCGGTTTTCTGGAAGCGCGCGAGGGCGGCGAAGTTCCAGAGCAGGTACTTTACATTGAGAAAGGTCGCTGCGGCGATGCCGACAATAGCGAGCACGACGGCCGCTTGGAGGGCAAGCGAGCCTGTGGTGAGCGCCGCAAGGATGTCTTCAAAGACAGGGACAGGACGTGTGCCGTGTGGAACCCAGAACATGAGATACATGAAGAAGGTTACAGCCAGCCCGCCAGCACCGAGCGCGCCAAGAAAGTAGAGCGGGGAATAGGTATCGGCGGGTCTATGTTGCATTGCGTGCATCCTTATATTCTAATTATGGAATATATACACATTCTGAAATTGGAATGCAAGGAGGCCGTGGTTTACCATTTGTTTACCAAGTCTGGGTAACCCTTCCTTCATGAGATATGTTTTTGTGTTGTGTGTTTTGGTGATGGGCTGCGATATGCCGAGCACTGCTTTTATGGGGGTTGAAGCCCAGCGGATCACTGTGGGGCAAAGCACATTTGATGTGCGTGTCAAAGACAATCGTGCTGAGGCCTTGCGCCTCAACAGTGAGTGGGCCCCGCGCTTGGCGGCGGTAGAGCCGCGTGCACGGGCCGCTATTGAGAAGGTGTCAGGCTGCAAGGTGGCACGGGTGCGCGGCGATCAGGCGATGATGGTGGCAGACCTTCAATGTGGCGCTGCCTCAGTACCGCTGCCGCCGCAAGCGCCGCTCACCTGTGAGCTGGATGGCGCACCACGGCAGCTATCAGGGGAAGTGTTTGTTGACCTGATCTGCGGCTAGCGGTTTTCGCGGTTTTGATCTTGCCGCTGTTGGCGGTCAGCCTCGTTTTGGGATGAGCCCCCGAAGATACCTTGGAGCAATTGTTCGATTACGCCTTGGGTGCGCCCGTTGCCACTTGGGCCGTTGGCAGGATCAAGCCGCTGCCCTTCGTTCGGGTCGGGCGCGCGCATGGGCAGCACATGAGCGGGCAGGCCTTCGTGGGTGCGGCGCATGGCTTCGTGCCAGATTTCGGCAGGCAGGCCCGAGCCTGTGACGCCTGAAAGCGGCGTGTTGTCGTCATAGCCCATCCAGACCCCTGCAACGTAATCTGCGGTAAAGCCGATGAAGAGCGCGTCTTTGGCCGACTGGGAGGTGCCGGTCTTGCCTGCGACGTCTCGGTCCGGGAGCGCTGCGCGCCCGCCTGTGCCTTCGGTGACGACTTTGTTCATCATCCAGATCAGCTCTTCGGCTGTTTCTTGCTGGATGACACGTTCGCCGATACCGCCTGTCGCGCTCATGAGCGGGTCGGTATTGCCCAGCAGCTTCAGCTCGACAAGGCCATAAGGTGTGACGGCGCTGCCGCCATTGAGGATACCTGCGTAGGCCCCTGTCATTTCTAGCAGGCTCGATTCGGATGCGCCGAGGGCTAGCGCAGGGCCTTGGGCAAGGTCAGATGCGATGCCGAATTCGGAGGCGACCTTGCGTACGGTTTCCAGTCCGACTTCTTCGGCCAGCTTTACGGCCGGGATGTTGAAGGAGTATTTCAGTGCATCTGTCAGTGTGATCGTGCCGTGAAACTTCTTGTCGTAATTGTTGGGGCAGTATTCGCCCGAGCCGGGCACGCGGATGCAATAGGGCGCATCTTCGATCAGATCGAGCGGAGAGCGGCCCACATCAAGCGCGGCTGCGTAGACGAAGGGCTTGAACGACGAGCCGGGCTGGCGCTTGGCCATTGTTGCGCGGTTGAACGCGCCAGACACTTGGGTCTGGCGTCCACCTACCATGGCGCGCACGGCGCCATCGGCGGACATGATCACGATGGCAGCTTGGGCTTTGGAGCCTTCGCGCACTTTTGTGTCAAAGATCTCTTTCATCGCATCTTCGGCTGCGCGCTGGATGCGTTGGTCGAGTGTTGTGCGGATGATCACATCTTCGGTTGTGTTGCGGGTGAAAAATTCGGGGCCCGAGGTCATGACCCAGTCGGCGAAGTAGCCGCCGGCTTTGGCTTGGGCGGCCTCCGAGAGTGTTGCGGGGTTTTCTTGTGCATCGCGCGCTTCTGCTGGCGAGAGATAGCCTTGCTCTCCCATCAGGCGCACGACGGTTGCGGCGCGTTCCTGGCTGCGCTCCAGATCGTTGGTGGGGGCAAAGCGCGTGGGCGCGACAAGCAGGCCAGCCAACATGGCGGCTTCGTTGGGGGCGACAAGAGCGGCTGACTTGCCAAAGTAGCGCTGTGCAGCGGCTTCAAAGCCACGCGCGCCTGCGCCCAAGAAAGCGCGGTTGATGTAGACAGTGAGGATTTCGTCTTTGGAGTATTTCACCTCCATGGCCATGGCGTAGATGGCTTCTTTGGCTTTGCGCGCCAGTGAGCCTTCGCGGCAGTCGGCCTCGTAGGCGGCTTCGTTTTTCCAGATGGCGGCGTCAAACGGCACGCCAAGACAGATGAGCTTGGCTGTTTGCTGTGTCAGGGTCGAGCCGCCGTGGCCTGAAAGCGGGCCGCGCCCTTCGCGCAGGTTGATCCGCACCGCCGAGGCGATGCCGCGGGGGCTGAGGCCGAAGTGGGAGTAGAAGCGTTTGTCTTCGGTGGCGACGATTGCGTTTTTCAGGTGGGGCGATACGGAGGTGGCCGTGACGGCACCGCCGAACTGGTCACCGCGCCATGCGAAGACATCGCCAGCATCATCCAGAAGCGTGACAGAACCGCGCGCGCGCCCGTCAAAAAGCTGCTCAACGGGTGGCAGGGTCAGCGCGACATATCCAACCGCCAGCCCGAGGATAAGCGTGCAGACAAGTGTCATGCGCCAGCCAAAGCCCCAGAGGATGCGGAAGATCCAGCCAAAGAGCCCAAACACCATCCGCGCCAAGAAGCCACGCTTGGGCTTGTTTGGCTTGCGCTTGCTGGGTGCCCGTTTTTTGGGCGCCGCTTTCGGGGCGGCCGCGGCCTTCTTCGGGTAGCGGCGCTCGGCGACCAGCGGTGGCTTTTTACGTCCTGATGTACTCATGATTTGCCCTGCTCGGAGCCATTATTTTGCCTGACCATATCGCGCTGGTGCGAAAATGTAGAGGGGAAAGACACCGTATCTCGCTCATCCGTGTGCACATTTTTTGTGCAGCCTGCACGGAAACTGCCGAAATTTTCAGACTCCGCCGCTTTTTGAGTCGCTTTTGCAGGGTGCGGGCTTCTTTTGCGAGCATCCCGCGCAAATGCTGCAAATGCAAAGTGCCGCGCCAAGCGGCTTAGAGAAGGGGACAAAGAGGTGAAACTCATTATAGCAACCATCAAGCCTTATAAGCTTGAAGACGTGCGCGAAGCGCTGACGGGGATCGGCGTGCGCGGCATGATGGTCAGTGAGATCAAGGGCTTTGGCGCGCAGTCAGGTCACACCGAGATCTACCGTGGCGCAGAATACGCTGTGAACTTCGTGCCAAAGATCAAGCTCGAGATCGCTGTGCCTTCGGACATGGCCGACAGCATCGTCGAGACAATCACCAAGACCGCTCGTACCGGCAAAATCGGTGATGGGAAGATTTTTGTGCTCGATCTGGCGCAGGCCGTACGCGTGCGCACAGGCGAAACAGGACAAGATGCGCTGTAAGCGCGGGGAAAGGGAAAAACCATGACTAAGAAACTGACATATCTGCTGGGAACCGCTTTTGCGCTTCTTCCAGCTGCAGCTATGGCGCAAGACGCCGCTGCCCCGACTTTTGACGAGATCGGCCCGTATATCATGACCACCCTGCTGTTCCTTGTGGGTGGCTTCCTTGTCTTCTGGATGGCCGCTGGTTTTGCCATGCTCGAAGCCGGCCTCGTGCGCGGCAAGAACGTTGCGATGCAGCTGACCAAGAACATGGCGCTCTTCTCGATTGCGGGCATCATGTATTGGCTCGTCGGCTTCAACCTGATGTACCCGGGCGACTTCAACGGCTACATTGGCAGCTTCTTTGTTGTCACCGAGCTTGAGCCTGTTGGTCTTTCAGCTGCCGATGCCGCACTGGACTATGCCTCGGTTGCGTCAGACTTCTTCTTCCAGCTGATGTTTGTGGCTGCGACAGCTTCAATCGTCTCGGGTGCTCTTGCCGAGCGCATCAAGCTGTGGCCGTTTCTTGCCTTTGTCGTCGTTCTGACGGGTTTCATGTACCCGATTTCAGGCTCATGGCAGTGGGGCGGCGGCTTCCTTTCGGAGATGGGTTTCTCTGACTTCGCCGGTTCCACAGTTGTACACTCGGTCGGTGGCTGGGCAGCTCTTGCAGGCGCAATCGTGCTTGGCCCACGTCTTGGCAAATACAAAGAAGGCCGCACGGTTCCGATGCCGGGTTCAAACCTTGCCCTTGCAACACTGGGTACGTTCATCCTGTGGCTCGGCTGGTTCGGCTTCAACGGTGGCTCACAGCTTGCTGCTGGTACAGTTGGCGACATCACCGACGTAGGCCGTATCTTTGCGAACACCAACATGGCAGCGTCTGCCGGTTCGGTTGCTGCTCTGATCCTCACACAGCTTCTCTACAAGAAGGTCGACCTGACAATGGTTCTCAACGGTGCCCTTGCCGGTCTCGTCGCCATCACAGCCGAGCCTCTTGCGCCAACGCTCTTCGGTTCGCTCTGGATCGGTGCTGTGGGTGGTGTGATCGTGGTCTTCGCGGTTCCGATGCTCGACAAGCTGAAAATCGATGATGTTGTTGGTGCGATCCCTGTTCACCTGCTTGCAGGTATCTGGGGCACAATCGCAGTTGTCTTCTACAACGCAGACACAAGCATTGTGACACAGCTTACAGGTATCCTTGCCTACGGTGTCTTCACCTTCGTTGTCTCACTGGTGTTCTGGTTGATCCTGAAAGCGACAATCGGCATCCGCGTTAGCGAAGAAGCCGAGATCAACGGCCTCGATAAGGCTGAGCTGGGCATGGAAGCTTACCCCGAGTTCTCCAAGAGCTAAGCTCTGACAACCAAGCTTTGGGCCAGCCAGATACTCTCTGGCTGGCCCTTTCTTTTGCGCTGTTTCTGTCATGGCAGAATCGCGCGCAGATATGCTAAGTCTTGCGGCATGTCTGAAGCACACCCCAACATAAGCCAAAACCAGCCTGTGATCCGCCAACTGGATGATGCAGCGATCAACCGTATCGCCGCTGGCGAGGTTGTGGAGCGGCCCGCTTCGGCTGTGAAGGAACTTGTGGAGAATGCCATTGATGCGGGTGCGACGCGCATTCGCGTTGAGGTGGCTGATGGGGGCAAAACGCTTATTCGTGTTGTGGATGACGGCTGCGGCATGTCTGCCTCTGATCTGCCCTTGGCATTGTCGCGGCACGCGACGTCCAAGATTGACGGCTCGGATTTGCTCAACATCCACACCTTCGGGTTTCGCGGTGAGGCACTGCCTTCTCTGGGGGCTGTCGGGCGGCTGAGCATCGCCTCGCGCGCCGCAGGGAACGAGGGCGCAAGCGTTGAGGTGTCGGGCGGTGTGATGAGCGCGGTTAAGCCTGCTGCTTTGGCTGGCGGCACGCGGGTTGAGCTGCGCGATATCTTCTATGCGACGCCTGCGCGGCTGAAGTTCATGCGCTCTGATCGCGCCGAGATGCAGGCGATTGCCGATGTGATCAAGCGGCTGGCGATGGCGGAGCCCTATGTGGGCTTTACGTTGTCCGATGTGTCAGGCGGAGGCGAGCCACAGGTGAAGTTCCGCGTTGAGGCGGAAAGCGGCGATTTGTTCAAGGCTCTACACGGGCGGCTGGCGCAGGTGATGGGGCGGGAGTTTGCCGCCAACTCGCTTGCCATTGATGCGGAACGTGAGGGGATCAGCCTGACGGGCTATGCGGCTTTGCCCACCTATTCGCGTGGCTCGGCCGTGGCGCAGTTTTTCTTTGTGAATGACCGCCCTGTGCGCGACAAACTCCTGATCGGTGCGCTGCGCGGGGCGTATTCGGATTTTCTCAGCCGTGACAGGCACCCTGCTGTTGCATTGTTTGTCACCTGCGCGCCAAACCTTGTGGATGTGAATGTGCACCCGGCGAAGTCAGAGGTGCGCTTTCGCGACCCCGGGCTTGTGCGCGGGCTGATTGTGAGCGCGTTGAAGCACGCTTTGGCCGAAGCAGGGCACAGAGCCAGCTCGACAGTGGCCGATGCGGCACTGGGCGCGATGCGGCCCGAAGTTGTCGAGCCACGGATCTACCAGATGGACCGGCCTTATGCGGGGGCGAGTGCACCTCGGCACCAGCCGCCAAGCCAGGGCTTTGCCGAGATGGCGGGCGGCTATTCTGCCCGCGTCGAGCCTGAGGAGGTGTTTGAGCGCGAGACGCCGCTTGAGGCGCTGCCTTTGGGGGCCGCACGGGCGCAGGTGCATGAGAACTACATTGTGGCGCAGACCGAGACAGGTATGATCCTTGTGGATCAGCACGCAGCACACGAGCGGCTTGTCTATGAGCGGCTCAAGACGCAGATGGCGGAAAATGGTGTGCGCGCGCAGGCGCTGCTGATCCCTGAGATTGTGAGCATGAGTGAGGGCGACTGTGCGCTTCTGTTGGAAGCCGCCGAAGAACTGGCGACACTGGGGCTGAGCCTTGAGCCGTTTGGCGCAGGCTCTGTGGCGGTGCGAGAGACGCCTGCTATTTTGGGAGAGGTCAACGCGGAGGCGATGCTGCGCGATATTGTAGACGAGCTGACAGACGGCGGAACGACGAGCACGGTGAAAGACAAACTGGAAGCGGTGTTGAGCCGCGTGGCATGTCACGGGTCGATCCGGTCGGGGCGGCGGATGCGCGCGGAAGAAATGAACGCGCTGCTGCGCGAGATGGAAGCAACGCCGCATTCGGGGCAGTGCAACCACGGGCGCCCCACTTATATTGAACTGAAACTGAGTGACATCGAGAGGCTTTTCGGGCGCACATGATTGAGATTGCTGGAATTGAAGTGGCCGAAGCTGCGCTTGTGGTGGGCGTGCTTGTCTTGGTGTTTTTGCTGTTTCTTATGCTGTTCTTGGGCATGCGCTCTGCGGCGCGCTCTGCCAGAATGACGGAGCCTTTGGTGCACCAGCTTGGCAACCTCGGCGTGCGGGTGCAGCAGCTTTCAGACGGACAGCAGCAGCTTGCGGGCGGGCTTACCCATGTCAGTGAGGCGCAGGCGGCCTCGCAGGCGAATATGCTCCAGCTCATGGAAAAGCGCCTTGCCGATGTGAGCGGCAAGATGAGCGAAAACCTCACCGGCTCGGCGCAAAGCACGGCCAAAAGCCTAGGCGAGTTGCAAGCGCGGCTGATTGCGATTGATAAGGCTCAAGACAACATCACCAAGCTGTCTGGCGATGTTTTGAGTTTGCAGGATATTTTGAGCAACAAACAAACACGCGGCGCGTTTGGCGAGATCCAGTTGACCGATATTGTGACCAAGGCTTTGCCAAGCGACGCCTATACAATGCAGGCGACGCTGAGCAACGGCAAGCGCGCGGATTGTCTGATCCACTTGCCGAACCCTCCGGGGCCGATTGCGATTGATGCGAAATTTCCGCTGGAGGCCTATGAGGCACTGCGCCGGGCAGAGACGGACTGGCAGGCAAACGAAGCGGCCAAAATGCTGCGGATCTCGATCAAAAAGCACATCAAGGACATTTCGGAGAAGTATATTCTGGATGGTGAAACCGCCGATGGCGCGCTTATGTTTCTGCCATCGGAAGCCATTTATGCTGAGCTTCATGCGAACTTTCCCGAGCTTGTGCGCGAAGGGTTTGCGGCGAAAGTCTGGATCGTTTCGCCGACCACGTGCATGGCGACGCTCAACACGATGCGCGCGATTTTGAAAGATGCGCGGATGCGCGAGCAGGCGGGAGCGATCCGCACGATGCTGCGGCATTTGCACCGTGATGTGGAGATTGTTCTTGAGCGCGCGGGAAAGCTGGAAACGCATTTTGACCAAGCACGCCGCGATGTGGAAGGGATCAGCACAGCAGCCGAGCGCGCGGGTAAGCGCGCAGCCAAGCTTGATAACTTTGACTTTGAAGAGCTGGCTCCGGAGCCGCCCACTGTGGTGCCGCTCAAGGCGCCTGAGTAAGGCTTGCGCCAGATCAAGGCTGGATCGGGATGAGTCCTCCAATGTGTCAGCTATGCGCTGACAGGAGGATGAGCCATGCTAGAGATCAGTATCAACAAGATTGCCCAGATTATTCTGATGTCGCGAGAGCTAGGGCGGGCCGAAGTCGAGCTTGCGGGCTTTTTCGAAACGCTTCGCGAGGAAGAACTCGTCGATCTGGTCGCTTTGATGTGGATCGGGCGGGGAAGCTTTGAGGCGGAGGAACTGGCCGAAGCGCGTGCAACGGCTGTCGCCGAGGCGACTGTGCCAACGCCGGATTACCTGCTGGGCACCCCCCATCTCTCTGATCATCTGGAGAACGGACTTGAGGCGCTGGGCTTGTCGGCCGCGGATGAGGAAGATGATTTGATCCGTAAGGGATAGGGGATCGAATTGCGCTGTGCGCAATCCGATCCGCCGGGGGGCTAGCCCCCCAGACCCCCCAGGATATTTCTGGCAAAAAGAAAGCCAGATTATGCCAGGTGATCGACCACTTGCAGGTGTTGAGCCAGTGTGTCGATCTCGGCGAGCCAGTCTTGCACGAGCTTGGGGTCGTGTGGCGCCGGGTGAACGCCTGCGCCGATCTGGCGGTTGGCAACCGCATTCACAGCCAGTGATACAGGGATTGAGACAAGCCGCGCCATAGCTGTGCCGCGGGCGTCGCCCCAGGCGTCCATGGTGTAGGTTTTGTTGTAGACCGCTGTGCCATCGTTTTCGGCCTTGAGGCCGACGCACATCACAACACGATCAGGCTCGCCTTCGTCGTAGGCGTTTTCGGCCCAGAAGCCGTCGGACATTTCTTTCAGGCGGGCGTCGCCTTCGGGGCCTGTGAGGGTCTCGATTTCGGAGAAGACATCGGCCCACGCGTCTTTCCAGCCGTTGAGACGTAGCGTGCCACGGACAAATTCTTTCACGCGCCAGCTGTCTTCAAAGTGGTAGTCGGCCATGAAGGGCAGGCTGTCACGGTTGGGGTAAACTTCGAATGTCTCAGGGCTTGCGAGGGGGGCTTCGTAACTGCTGATCGCATCCCACGGACGTGAGACATTGAGCTCTGTATAATTCTTGATCGATTTTGAGGGCGAGCGCAGGGCTTTGAGCACACCGAGAGGCGACCAGCTGAATTTATAACGGAACGGGTTCGGCTGTTTGGGAATGCCGCCGCAATAGGAGATGAAGGAGACATCATTGGCGGCATCATAACCTGATGCGGCGCGGTAGTCGGCCACGAGGGCGTGCGCCATGAGGTGGTCTATCCCCGGGTCAAGGCCAACTTCGTTGACACAGACAAGGCCGGCGTCGCGGAAGCGGGTATCAAGCGCGCGCATTTCGGGGGCGATGTAGCTGGAGCTGACAAAGTTTGCGCCTTGGGCGATGCACATTTCGGCGAGTGGTACGTGCCAGTCGCCCGGGAGCATGGAGACAACGATATCGCCTTTTTCGGTGGCTGCGGTGATGGCCCCCATGTCAAAGGCGCGAATGTCTGTGGCGATGTCTCCCACGGCTTCTTCGGCTTTGGCGACTGTGCGGTTCCAGACCACAACTTTATGGCCCTCCTCAATCAGTTTGCGAAGACCCGGAATGGCGGAAAGACCTGTGCCGCACCAATGGATTGTCATGTTCATACCTCTTTTATGTGTGTGTTGAAGTCAGCCGCGGCTCGCGCCCAGACGCCCGCGTCAAGGCTGCTCAGTGTGAGCAGGGAAGGCAACAGCTGTGCGGCGAAATCCTCGGAGCTTTCGCGCGGGAGCATGGAGGGGAGATTGTCGATCGCCATCACATCGAGGATTGGCGTGTTGTGAACGCGCAGGGCGGGAGCCTCCCATGTCGTGGCCTCGGCGTAGACAGGGATCGGGTTGTAATCGCTGTCGGGGTCGCAGGCGACATCGCCAATTGCTGTGAGCTTGCGCGGGGCGTCTTTGGCGGACAAGGGCACAAACTGCGGTGTGCCCGGGCGCGCAAGGATGCAGTTGATAAAAATGTCATGCGCGAGGATCTCGGGGAAGGGGCCGCCACTGGCTGTTTCGGCCATGTCCCATTTGGTGACGGTGAGGCCCATGGCCTCGAGCAGGTCGCTTGCGCCTGTGCCGACGCGGCCCAAAGCGCCAATCACAATGGCTGAGGGTGTCCCTGCCAATTCGTCGCGCAGCTCTGTGAGCAGGGCATCTTTGTTGGCATAGGCCCCAACAGGAGCGCAGAGCGCGCCGTTTTGCTGGGCGATCCATGTTTTGAGAGTGACGGCTGCGCCTGCAAAGCCAGCCCAATAGCCGAAGGCTGCGACGCGGCGGCCTGTTTCATCGACGAGATATTCAAGGTCATAGAGCGTGCCGCCACCTGCCTTGAAGCGCTTGAGCAGGGCCGCGCCTGAAAACTGGCCTTTGTAGGCGTGGCCAAACATGATGTGGCGGTGTGGCAGGGGGGTGCCGTCATCGGGCAGCTCTTTGAGGCCAAAGATGATGGCGTCGCGGGGCGCATCGGGCCAGCTGTTTTCAGGAGCGATTTCGGCACCCGCGTCGATATAGCCTTGCAGCGGGATTGCCCGCACGGAGCTTTCTTCAACAGTCAGGCGGATGCCCGCTTTGATGAGCGCGGCTGCGCCTTCGGGGGTGAGGCCGACACGCTCTTCATGGGCGCGCTGTTCGGCTCTGAGCCAGAGATGGGTCATGGAATGCTCCTGTTCAGACAAAGGTGCGGGCGTGTTCACGGCCCGGGATATCAAGGTGGGGCGTGGCGTTGAAGCTGCCAAGAAAGAGCTGCCCGTGGACATACTCAAGGCGGTGCACAGACGAGTTCATCACTTGTAGCATGATTTTGGCCATGCCTTCATCAGACAGGTGCAGCACATGGCGCAGGATGGTGCCGATGACGCCGCCTGAGGTGACCAGAAGCACGCGGCCGTGGCCCTCGCAGACCTCTTCGACGAGACCTGTCGTGCGCGCGTAAAAGTCGTCAAAGCGCTCTGGCACTGTTTTGACTTTGTCAGCCGCCCAAAAGCCGATCATCTTGGGAAGATGCGCTGCAAATTCTGTGGGGTCTTGAGGTGTGACGATGCCGTGCTCTGCCTCAAGGGCGGCGGCCATGGCGAAATACTGTAGCTCGTCAAGGCGGGCATCTACACGCGTGTCGCTGTAGCCCATGCCTGCCGCGGTCTCTTTCTGGCGACGCAAAGTGCCTGTGATGACATGGTCAAAATGCGGGTTGGTTGTGCGCAAATGTTCGCCCAGCCAGCGCGCCTGTGTATGGCCCAGCTCGGAGAGCTTGTCATAGCTCGCCTCATCGGTCGCGTGGCTGTTGGCCTGCCCGTGCCGGACCAGAATCAGTTCTGCCATTGGTATGTGCCTCTTTAATTTGGGGGCAAACTAGCGGGGCATGGGGGGAGGTTAAAGGGGGCTTAGCTTTCGCCTTTTTGGGCTGCCTGTCGGGCTTCGAACCGCTTCCAGACATACATGCGCCCCTTTTGGCGGGCGTCTGCGAGCCACATCTTGCGTCGCGCATCGTCGACCTCAAGCGCGCGGTATTCGCCGCCTGAGAATTTTGGCCAGTCGATTGCCAAACCAAGTTTGACCAATTCTGCCGAGAGGTCGCGCCCGTGTGCGAGGCGGCATCGGGCGACGGTGCGACCGTGGTCATCTTCGGCCAGTATTTCGGCTGAAATGGTTTGGCCTTTGCACAGTGTGACCATCGCCCATTTGGCCTTTTTGCCATAGGGGTGGTTTATCTCTGGGGCGTCGATGCCGTGCAGGCGGACCTGGGTTTTATTTATAACGAGGGAGTCGCCGTCGATGACATAGGCCGGGCCCTTGATAACACGGCTGCTTGAAGGCGCTTCTGCGCTATCGGCTTCAAAGGGGCGCGCGTGGCTTTCGGGCGACGGCTCTAGCAGGCGGGCTGGTGTATGCTCTTGGGTGATACGATGGATACGTCGCTGTTTGCGGCTTGGACGCTGTTGGCCTTTTTTATGAATGATGGTGGCGACGAGCGCCGTAAATGCGGCCGCAATTAAAAGAGCTTCGAACACGTGAAAACAAACTTTCTTCTCAAACGATAGCACCGTTACAACTGGTTTGACCCGAGTGATACGGACAGTTAACGGCCTTTAAGGCGAATATATTTCCTAATTTTATCCTAAAACGTGTGGTGGTCAATGCGGCTTGCCCCTGCCGCAAATCGTCTCGTGCCTGTCGCGATTGAAGGATGTGAAATCGAGCAAATCTGGTTATGCTGTGAAGCAAGGCCGACAGGAGACGTGCGATGTCTGAGACAGTTAAGTTTACGCTCGATGGTGAGCAGGTTGTGGCCGAAAAGGGCATGACGATCTGGGAAGTTGCCAATGGGCGCGGTCTCATCATCCCGCATCTGTGTCACAAGCCGGCGCCGGGCTACCGCCCTGATGGCAACTGCCGCGCCTGTATGGTCGAGATTGAGGGCGAGCGCACGCTGGCTGCGTCCTGTATTCGTGAGCCGCAAGAGGGCATGGTTGTTGTCACCAACAACGCCCGAGCGACAAGTGCGCGCAAGATGGTTGTCGAGATGCTCTTGGCGGATATGCCCGCGCGTCAAGACAGCCACGATGCCTCTGCGCATATGTGGGACATGGCAGATCTTAATGGCGTGAGCGAAAGCCGCTTTCCGACGCTAGACGAGGGGCACATCCCGCTTCTGGATGACAGTCATGTTGCGATGCGTGTCAATCTTGATGCCTGTATTTCTTGTAGCCTTTGCGTGCGCGCCTGCCGCGAAGTGCAAGTGAACGACGTGATCGGCATGGCGGGGCGGGGCCATAGTGCCTACCCTGTGTTTGATATGGACGACCCTATGGGCGAAAGCTCGTGCGTGGCGTGCGGCGAATGTGTGCAGGCCTGTCCGACGGGCGCGCTCATGCCTGCCACCGTGCTGGACGCGGAGCAAAAGGGCGATAGCAAGGATTTCGACAGCGAAACCGAGAGCGTCTGCCCGTTCTGCGGTGTGGGCTGTAAGGTCTCGCTCAAGGTGAAAGACGGCAAGGTGAAATATGTCGAGGGCATCAACGGCCCCGCCAACGAAGGCCGCCTCTGTGTGAAAGGGCGCTTTGGATTTGACTATATCCACCACCCCCACCGTTTGACCAAACCGCTGATCCGCCGCGCGGATGCGCCTGCCAAGGGGCTGAACGTACACCCTGACAACTGGGGTGAGTTCTTTCGCGAAGCGAGCTGGGATGAGGCGATGGACTTTGCCGCGGGTGGCCTTGCGGGCCTGCGCGAGCGTGAGGGTGGCAAAGCTGTGGCTGGCTTCGGGTCGGCCAAATGTACCAATGAAGAGGCCTACCTTTTCCAGAAGTTTATTCGCCAGGGATTTCTGCACAACAACGTTGACCACTGCACGCGACTTTGCCACGCCAGCTCTGTTTCGGCGTTGATCGAAAATGTCGGTTCTGGCGCTGTGACCGCGACCTTTAACGAGATTGAGAACGCGGATGTGGCGATCATCATCGGGGCGAACCCCGTTGAGAACCACCCTGTTGCGGCGACCTACTTCAAGCAGTTTGTGAAACGCGGTGGCAAGCTTATCGTGATGGACCCGCGTGGCGTGGGCCTGAAGCGGTTTGCCGAAGAGATGGTGCAGTTCCGCCCCGGTGCAGATGTGAGCCTGCTCAACGCGGTCATGCATGTGATCGTGGAAGAAGAGCTTTATGACAGCCAGTATATTCACCGCTGGACGGAAAACTGGGAGGCCGAAAAAGCCCACCTGAAAGACTTTAGCCCGGAGGCCATGAGCGCGATCTGTGGCGTCAGCCCTGATCAGATCCGCCGTGTTGCGCGCATTTTTGCAGGCGCCGAAGCCGGGATGATTTTCTGGGGGATGGGCGTTAGCCAACACATTCACGGAACAGACAATTCGCGCTGTTTGATCAGCCTTGCGCTGATGACGGGAAATGTCGGCAAATCGGGCGCAGGTCTGCACCCGTTGCGTGGCCAGAACAATGTACAAGGCGCCTCTGATGCTGGGCTTATTCCGATGTTCCTGCCTGATTATCAGAGTGTGATGGATGACGGCATCCGCAAGGCCTTTACCGATGTATGGGGCTCTGGCGACTTCTCTGCGGAGAAGGGGCTGACTGTGACTGAGATTATGGATGAAGCCTATGCGGGCAACATCAAGGGCATGTATATTCAGGGCGAAAACCCAGCCATGTCTGACCCTGATGTGGAGCACGCGCGCGACGCTTTGGCCAAGCTCGAGTGCCTTGTGGTGCAGGACATTTTCCTGACGGAAACGGCAAACTATGCTGACGTGATTTTGCCTGCCTCGGCGCTTTATGAAAAGAACGGCACGGTCAGCAACACCAACCGTCAAGTGCAGCGTGTGCGCCCTGCTGTGGCACCCCCTGGAGAGGCGCGGGAAGATTGGAAAATCACCGTTGAGCTGGCGCAGCGTGTGGGCCTCAACTGGGATTACTCTGATGTGTCAGAAGTCTTCAACGAGATGAAGCTGAACATGCCTTCGCTTGACAACATCACGTGGGAGCGCCTCAAGACAGAGACGATCACATACCCCTCGCTCTCCGAAACAGACCCGGGGCAGGCGATTGTTTTTGGTGACGGCTTCCCGCGTGCGGAGGGCCGAGCAAAGTTCACACCCGCCAGTGTCATTGCGCCTGATGAAGCGCCTGATGCAGATTACCCGATGATTATGACCACGGGCCGCCAGCTAGAGCATTGGCACACAGGCTCGATGACGCGGCGCTCCAATGTGTTGGACGCAGTGGAGCCCGAGGCGAACTGCTCATTACACCCCAAGACACTGCGCCGCCTTGGCGTGGAGCCGGGCGAACATGTGCGTCTGAGCACGCGGCGGGGGAGTATCACGATCATGGCGCGTGCGGATCGGGCTGTGGCCGAGGACATGGTGTTTGTGCCCTTTGCTTACGTTGAAGCAGCGGCCAATATCCTGACAAACCCTGCCCTTGACCCTTACGGGAAAATCCCCGAGTTCAAATTCTCCGCCGTAAAGGTGGAGAAGGCCGAAGGCGCGGTCGCGGCGGAATAGGGCTTGCAAGAGTTTACTGCGCGGAGTTTTCTTGTGGCATGGCCAATGCTGTTTTTATTCAAAACCCACACTCCATCTATAAGGACGAGCCGGGCGTAGCTTATCACTTTCCCAAGCGCTATCTCAGGATGGTTGAAGAAACTATTGGTGACTGGGTAATTGTCTATGAAGGCCGCAAGGGGGCCTTTGGCTATACGTCTGTCTTGAAGGTGGAAAGTGTCGTGCCAGATAATACACAGCAAGACCATTATTATGCCTATTTCGAACGCGGCAAGGAGTGGCAATTTGAACAGGTTGTTCCCCGTAACACTCCATTTGGCAAAGCGTATGAAGAGTCACTCAGGGGCGCTGACGGGGCCGCTATGTCTGGCGGGGTCAGTGTAGCGGCAGTCCGCCGTCTAAGCTTTACTGAGTTCAGCGCTATTGTCACTGCTGGTCTGAAACCCCTTGAAGGACCAGAGGCGCTACCAAGGGACGTGACGGACGGATATGCTTTTGCTGAAACGGCCGCTCTATTTGTGGGTGCCGAAGCGCTCGATATTCGTGACACTGTCCTCGTTTCGAGGGCCAAGCGAGACGCTTCGTTTGCGCGGCTTGTGAAGGCGGCCTATCAAGGGCGCTGTGCAATTTCAGGTCTCGACCTTCGGAATGGTGGCGGACGGGCAGAGGTTCAAGCGGCGCATATCCGACCTGTAGCGGAAAAAGGCCCCGATGTTGTAAAAAATGGTCTCGCTTTGTCGGGTACTTTGCATTGGATGTTCGATAGGGGATTAATCTCTGTTGGGGAAAACCATGAGATACTTGTATCTGACAATAAGGTACCTTCGGAGGTTCGACAGAGGCTGATTAGTCCCTCTGGCAAGCTACATTTGCCTGATGACCCGCGCCATCACCCACACCCTGCTTATCTGAAGTATCACCGAGAAAATATTTACGGAATGACTGCATGACACTCTCCCCGAACCCGACCCGCTTTCTTGAAGACCTTCACACTCTGCGCGAGTTTGGGGCTTCGGGTGTGGGTAAAGGGGTTGTGCGCCCTGCTTATTCGCAGGCCGATATTGCGGCGCGGGCCTGGCTGGCCCGGAAATTTGAAGAGGCGGGACTGCGCGTTCACTATGATCCGATGGGCTCGCTCTTCGGGTTGGCAGAGGGGCCGTCTCTTTTGCTGGGATCTCACTCTGACAGCCAGCCTGAAGGGGGCTGGCTTGACGGGGCGCTCGGCGTGATTGCTGCGCTTGAAGTGGCGCGGGCGGCCAAAGAGGCAGGTGGGCCAGCTGTTTCTGTTGTTAGCTTTCAAGACGAAGAGGGCCGCTTTGGGGTGACGACAGGGAGCACTGTCTGGTCGGGCCAGCTGGACCTTGAAGATGCCGATATGCTGACTGATCGCAGCGGCGAGAGCCTTGCACAGGCGCGTGGTGCGATGGCGGATCTGGTGGGTGATTTCGTTGACCCATCCCAATTCACAGGTTTTATCGAAATGCACATTGAGCAGGGCCCTTGGCTGGACAAGGCGGGGGATGCTGTGGGCGTGGTGAGTGACATTGTCGGTATCCGCGATATGCGTATCACCTTTGATGGCGAGCAGAACCACGCAGGAACAACGCCCATGCATCTGCGCAAAGATGCGTTTCAGGCTTTGGGGGCCTTTAATGCGCTGATTGGCGAACGCTTTCAAAACGTGGTGACACATCAGACGGTTTGGACAATTGGTCATGTAAAGCTGCATCCTGATGCGCATTCAATCGTTCCGGGGCGGGCGACATTTTCGATGCAGTGGCGCGATGGGGATGCGGATCGCTTGGCGCGTATGGAAACGGTCATCCGCGAAGCTGCAGAAGAGGTGGCGGAGGCGCGGGGGCTTAGGCTGTCCTTCGGGCCGATGTTGGGGCTTGAGCCAGTGGCGATGGATGACAACCTGCGCGCGGCGCTAGAGGCCAGCGCGGAGCAGCATGCTAAAGGGACGTGGCGCAAGATGCCCTCCGGCGCGCTTCATGATGCCACCAACGTGGCGCAGTATATGCCTGTTGCGATGCTGTTTGTGCCTTCGATAAACGGAATTAGCCACGCCTTTGAGGAGGATACAGCCGAGGCTGATCTTGTGAAAGGGCTTGAGGTCTTGGCAGGGGCTGTTGACCGTCTGTCTGCGTGACGCGGTGCCTGCCTCTTCCGCTAGAGGACTAGCCCCAACTCACGTCGCCCAAGAAGATATAGCCCGCGCCGTAAATGGTCTTGATCAGCCGCGGATTTTTGGGGTCTTCGCCCAGTTTTGTCCGCAGTCGCGAGATGCGGACATCCATTGCGCGGTCAAAGCTTTCGCCAGCAGCGCCGCCAAGTGTTTCTTGCATGTTGGCGCGGGAAATAAGACGCTTGGGGCGCTCGAGAAACAGCCTGAGAACTTCGCCTTCTGCATGGGAGAAGGCTGTCTCTGTGCCTGTTTCATCTACCAGCATGTAACGGTCAAAATAGGCTGTCCAGCCGTTGAAGCGGGCGGTTTCTGTGCTTTGAGGCGAGGGTGTTGCCTTGCGCAAACGGGCGCGCACACGGGCAACCACTTCGGCTGGCTCGAACGGTTTGATGATGTAGTCATCCGCGCCCAACTCAAGGCCGGTGACGCGGTCTTGTACTTGAGCGCGACCTGAAATGATGATGACACTCGCGCCCTGTTCCAGCGCAAGCCGGTGCACCAGTGTTAGCCCGTCTTTGTCGGGCAGCGAGAGGTCGACGAGGCACACATCAGGTGCCGTGGTCTTGAGCGCCGCCTCAAATTCGGTTGCACGTGCAAAGCTGAGTGTGTCAAAGCCCGCCTCTTCCAGGGCGTCTGTAAGCATATCGCGAATGGCGCGTTCATCGTCGAGGATGGTGACAAGCGGTTTGGTCATAGGGTGTCGTCCGTTCCGAGGTAGGAGGCCAGCGTCTCGGCTGTGAAGGGTTTGCGCAGCACAGGCGAGAGCTTGAGTGCACGCTGAAAGAGCGGGTCGGTGTCTGGTAGGGATGTCATGAGAAAGCTGGGGGGGCGGTGTGTGCCCAAGCTGTCGAGAAGATCAAGGCCAGTGGCGTCACCTTCAAGCGATATGTCCGAGAGAACAAGCGCAATATCTGGCAGGTCTTGCGCGAGCAACAGTGCTTCGTCAGCGCTTGTGGCTTCAATGACCGAGTGTCCTTGTGCCACAAGCATTTCGCGCACGTTGGTGCGGATTTCCGGGTTGTCCTCAACCAGGAGCGCAAGGCCGGGGGCGACGGGCGCAGGTGCGTGGCGCAAAGGAATGCGCAGAATGACTTCCGCGCCTCTCTGGCCGTTTTGCGCTTTGACATGTCCGCCAGAGAGCTTGGCCATATCATAGACCATGGCGAGCCCAAGGCCTGAGCCGTCATCGCCTTTGGTTGTGAAAAACGGGTCAAATACATGTGCCAGCGCGCGCTCGGAGAAGCCGGGACCGGTGTCTGACACCATGAATTCTATCCATGTATCCTTAACCACCTGCACAGACAGGGTGATCTCGCCGTCGCCTTTGCAGGCATCGCGCGCGTTGAGAACGAGATTCAGGAGGCTGTCTTGGAGCATGCCTGCGTCAAGCATGAGGGTGAGGCCCGGCGGGGTGGCATGTGTGTCTGTGGTCAGGGTTACACCCTGTGGAAGCGCCGTATCTGCCAGTGTGTTGAATTCGGCCAAGAACGGAGTGAGGCGGGTTGGAGCGGGGTGCACATCGCGGTGACCTGTCATGTCTGCAATACGATTGAGAAGGTCGCCCCCACGCCGTGCAGCTGTCAGGGTCGCTTGGATGAGAGCAGTTGCCTTGGGTGGTAGCTCAAGGTTCTGGAGGCGGCTTTGGGAGCCGAGGACAATGGTAAGCAGATTGGAGAAATCATGTGCAAGGCCTGATACCATTTGTGCTGCCAGCTCGCGGCGGCGGGTTTGCTGCAGGGCTGCGCGGGTCTGGGTTTCTTCTGTGATATCCATCGAGAGAATGTAGACCCCCCCTGTGCTCGAGTCAGGGGTGAGCGCCACGCGGATGCGGCGCGAGCTTGGGTCGTGGTTGAACTCAAAGACGGAGGCTTTGCCCGCAAAGCCGCGTTCAAGATGTGGCCCGATTACGCTGTAGGGTTGCGGGCCGAGCACTTCGGCGGCGTGGTGGCCCACCGGATCTGCCAAGCTCCCCGGCATGACCGAACTTACGCGACGGTTGGAAAATGTGTAGACTTGGTCGGGATTCACATGGGCGATGTGCGCGGGCATCATCTCGGTTGTGAGGCGGGTGCGGGCTTCCATAGCTGTGAGCTGGCGCTTGGCTTCTTCCAGCGCGGTCACCGTGGCTTCAAGCTCGCGGTTTGTGGTGGCCAGCTCTTCGGCGCGGTTGAGCAGCTGGTCGGAGAGGGTTTCAGAGCGGGTGCGCAGCAGCTCTTCTTGCCGCTTGGTGCCTGTGATGTCGGTATAAACCGCAACCCAGCCACCGTTGGGCAGAGGCGAGCCTTCAACTGAGATCCAGCGTCCGTTTCCCATCTGCCGTTCGATGTAATGCGGCTCAAAAGCGCCTGCGAGGTCAACGCGCTCTTTAACGAAGGCGTCGATATCATCAACCGCGCCGTATTCACCGCGCTCTGCAAGGTAGCGGATGGTAGCGGAAAAATCGGCCCCCGGTGAGACGATCCAGTCGGGCAAGGCAAACATGGAACGAAAGCGCTCGTTGGACACCACGAGGCGCAAGTCGCTGTCATAGATGGACAGGGCCTGTTGGATGAGGTTGAGCCCCGCCATTGTCATGGCTTGATCGCTGGAATGTGTGCTCATGATCTGCCTTTCTGTGCCCGTGCTAGCACCCCAAGACGCTTTGGCAAAGCCCTGTGGCGCGCCATCTGGCGCTTGTTACAATTTGTTAGATTCGGGAAATGTTCAGGTAAAAGTTGACGTTGAAGCTGTGATCGTCACGCTAGGGGGAGGAGAATCGCCCGGTAAGTGGCGGATTTGCCCCGTAAGGGACAAAGGGAGGATACATTTTGACACAGTCGTCAGAGGCGACGGGCGGGCTTAGCTCCGTTCCAGCGCTGTTGCAGCGGAACGTACGCGAATTTGGTGGCAAGGCTGCCTATCGTGAAAAAGAATTTGGCATCTGGCAAAGCTGGACATGGGCCGAAGCCGAGAAAGAAATCGAGGCTCTGGCGCTTGGCTTTATCAACCTCGGTGTCAATGAGGGCGACTTTATCGCCATCATCGGGCGCAACCGTCCACATTTTTACTGGTCGATGGTTGCTGCGCAGTCGGTTGGGGCTGTGCCTGTGCCGCTGTATCAAGACGCCTCTGCCGAAGAGATGGCTTATGTGATGGAGCACTGTGGCGCGCGCTTTGTGGTGTGCCAGGATCAGGAACAAGTCGATAAAGTCATCGAGATTCAGGACGGGCTGCACCAGTTCGAACATATGATTTATGTCGATCCGCGCGGCCTGCGCAAATATGACCACCGTGCGCTGCACCGCTTTGTCGACATTCAGGCGCAGGGCCGAGCGGCTTACTACGAGCAGATCGAAGAGCTGAAAGCGCGCCGCGAAAAGCTGACCTATGACAGCACCTGTGTGATGCTTTACACATCGGGCACGACGGGCAAACCAAAGGGCGTTGTTCTTTCGAACCGCAACATCATCGAGACTGCAAAGAACGCCAGCGAGTTTGACGGGCTGAACGCAGGCGACGAAATTCTTGCCTATCTGCCTATGGCGTGGGTGGGTGATTTTATCTTCTCGTTGGGGCAGGCTTACTGGACGGGCTTCTGCACGAACTGCCCTGAAAGCCCCGAGACGATGATGACGGATTTGCGCGAGATCGGGCCGACCTATTATTTTGCGCCGCCCCGTATTTTTGAAACGCAGCTCACCAATGTGATGATCCGCATGGAGGATGCGAGCAAGTTCAAGAAACGCTTGTTTGACGTGTTTATGGCGCATGCCAAAAAAGTTGGCCCTGCGATCCTTGATGGCAAGCCTGTCGGGTTGATGGACCGTCTGAAATACAAGCTTGGCGAACTGATGATTTATGGCCCGCTCAAGAACACGCTTGGCTTTAGCCGCGTGCGTGTCGGCTATACTGCCGGTGAGGCCATTGGCCCGGAGATTTTTGATTTCTATCGCTCGCTCGGGATCAACCTCAAGCAGCTCTACGGCCAGACAGAAGCGTCTGTTTTCATCACGGTACAGCCTGATGGCGAAGTGCGCGCTGATACCGTTGGTGTGCCAGCAAAGGGCGTAGAAATTCGTATCGAAGACAACGGCGAAATCTATTACCGCTCCGAAGGTACTTTTGTAGAATACTACAAAAACGCCGAGAGCACGGCCTCGACCAAAGACCCCGAAGGCTGGGTTGCTACGGGCGATGCTGGGTTCTTTGAGCCCGACACAGGGCATCTGCGCATCATCGACCGTGCCAAAGATGTTGGCAAAATGGCTGATGGAAGCCTGTTTGCGCCCAAGTATGTTGAGAACAAACTCAAGTTCTACCCCGATATTCTCGAAGCCGTGCTCTTTGGTAACGGCAAAGACCGTTGTGTTGCGTTTATCAACATTGACCTGACCGCGGTGGGGAACTGGGCCGAGCGCAATAACATCGCTTACGCGTCCTACCAAGAGCTTGCGGGTCACCCCAAGGTTCTTGCCTCGATCCAGAGCCATGTTGAAGAGGTGAACAAATCGGTTGCTCAAGACGAGATGCTTTCGGGCTGTCAGGTGCACCGCTTTGTTGTGCTGCACAAAGAGCTTGATGCGGATGACGGTGAAATGACGCGTACCCGCAAAGTGCGCCGCGTGATCGTAGCCGACAAGTTCAAGGATATTGTCGATGCGCTTTATGACGGCTCCAGCGAAATCTCGACAGTAACGGAAGTGACCTATGAGGACGGCCGTAAAGGCTCGATCAGCGCAACTTTGAGCATCATGGACGCCAAAGTTCAGGCCGTGACGACACAGAAGGTGGCAGCAGAATGAACGATATGAGCACAGAGGGCTACACCACCGAAGACGGCCGCAAAATTGGCGGCACTCTGATGGAGATGAAGAACATCACGCTGAGCTTTGGTGGTGTGAAAGCGATCACGGATATCAGTTTTGACATCAAGGAAGGTGAAATTCGTGCCATTATCGGCCCGAATGGCGCTGGCAAATCCTCGATGCTCAATGTGATCTCGGGCTTTTACATCCCGCAGCAGGGTGAAGTCTGGTACAAAGGCGAGAAGCGCCCCCAGATGAAGCCCTACGAAGTGGCCCGTCTCGGGATTGCGCGGACATTTCAGAACATTGCTTTGTTTGACGGTATGAGCGTGCTCGACAACGTGATGACAGGCCGCCTGAACCACATGACGACAGGGCTTTTTGCCCAAGGTCTCTGGAAGGGCAAAGCCGAGGCTGAAGAAGTAGAAAACCGTGAGAAGGCCGAGAAGATCATCGACTTCCTCGAGATTCAGGCGATCCGCAAGACGCCCGTTTCGCGGCTGCCCTATGGCCTGAAGAAGCGTGTTGAGTTGGCGCGTGCGCTTGCGGCGGAGCCTTCGCTTTTGCTGCTGGACGAGCCGATGGCCGGTATGAACGTTGAAGAAAAAGAGGACATGAGCCGCTTTATTCTTGATGTGAACGACGAATTTGGCACGACGATTGCGCTGATCGAGCACGATATGGGCGTGGTTATGGACTTGAGCGACCGTGTTGTCGTGATGGATTACGGCAAGAAGATCGGTGATGGCACGCCTGATGAGGTGCGCAACAACCAAGCTGTGATCGACGCATATTTGGGGGTGAGCCATGACTGATCACACCCTGAACATCCAACGAAATCTGGAGGCCTGAGCCATGTCTGACAACTTAATCTTCGGGGCTGAAGTCTTCCTCAACGGCCTGATGGCCGGGGTGCTCTATGCGCTTGTGGCTCTGGGCTTTGTTCTTATCTACAAGGCGTCGGGTATCTTTAACTATGCTCAAGGTGTGATGGCGCTTTTCGCGGCAGCAACGCTTGTGGGCATCATGAAGGGGCAAGTGCCCTTCAGCCACCTGATCAATGCGATCTTTGGCACAGACCTGCATTACTTCGGTTGGCATTTGCCCGCGATTGCGGGAATTTTGCTGACTGCGGCTGTCATGGTTGTATTGGCCTGGCTGGTACAGAAGTTTGTGTTCCGCCATCTGGTGGGCCAAGAGCCGATCATTCTTTTCATGGCTACCATTGGCCTTGCTTACTTCCTTGAGGGCGTGAGCGATCTGATGTGGGGTTCCGAGATCAAGAAGCTTGATGTTGGCCTGCCGCAGGGTGCGAGCTTCTGGCTCGAAGAAAACACGCAGTGGCTCGGCTTTGGCAACGAGAACTTCTACGGCTTCTTCATCGACAAGCTCGATATGGTGGCAACGGCTATCGCCGCAATCCTTGTTCTGTCTCTGGTGATATTCAGCCAGTACACAAAGCAGGGCCGTGCCATGCGCGCTGTGGCGGATGATCACCAGGCTGCTCTGTCTGTCGGGATCAACCTCAACTTTATCTGGGTGATGGTCTGGTCTTTGGCGGGGTTTGTTGCCCTTGTCGCAGGCATCATGTGGGGTACAAAGTCGGGCGTACAATTCTCGCTCTCGCTGATTGCTCTCAAGGCGCTGCCCGTTCTCATGCTCGGAGGTTTCACCTCTATTCCTGGGGCGATCGTCGGTGGCCTGATCATTGGTGTGGGTGAGAAGCTCTTTGAATTCTCTGTTGGCTCCCTCGTGGGTGGCGCGACAGAAAACTGGTTTGCCTATGTTCTCGCGCTCATCTTCCTCGTCTTCCGCCCTCAAGGGCTGTTTGGCGAGAAGATCATCGAGAGGGTCTAGCGCGATGATGAAGTTGATCGCAGTTATCAATGTCATTGCATGGGCCGGGTTCTGGGCTTTTGGCTACCTCGCTTTTTCGGCCAGCGCCGACAGCGCGAGCCAAGTAACCACCGCCGTCATACTGGCTGCATTGGGCGCGGGGATTGGCATATGGGCCTATTTCCAGCTGGTGCGGCACGCAGAAGAAACAGGCTATGCCAAACGCACAAACCGCGTTGATCTGAGCCACCAAGAACACAACGGGGAGAAAGTCTGATGTTTTATCGTGAGGCTGGTGACTACAAAACATCCTATCAGGACGACGGGCAGACCTTTCCGATCAAGTTTGACCGCTATCGCTATTACTTTGTGCTCTTTGTAGCCTTTGCGATGGTGCCTTTTCTGATCAATGACTACTGGGTCAGCGCCATCTTCCTGCCGTTCCTGATCTACTCGATTGCGGCCATTGGCCTGAACATTCTGGTTGGCTACTGCGGGCAGGTCTCGCTGGGTACGGGGGGCTTCATGGCTGTGGGGGCTTACGCTTGCTACAAGTTCATGACCGGGCTCGATATCTGGATTGATGGCGTGCAATATGCGCTGCCGCCAATCAATATCTTCTTCTCGGTTATTCTGGCAGGTGTTGTGACAGCGATCGTTGGTGTGCTCTTTGGCCTGCCAAGCCTGCGCATCAAGGGGTTTTACCTCGCGGTTGCAACGCTTGCGGCGCAGTTCTTCCTTGTCTGGCTTTTCAACAAATGGTCATGGGCCTATAACTACTCGGCGTCAGGCCAGATCAGTGCGCCAGAGCGTGAAATCTTCGGGGTCGCCATTACGGGGCCGAGCACCGAGGCTTGGGCGACCTACCTCTTCTGTCTGGTCATTACGACGATCTGTGCGGTTGTAGCACGGAACCTGACGCGTGGTGCCTCAGGGCGCAAATGGATGGCCATTCGCGATATGGATATTGCGGCCGAGATCATCGGGGTGAACCCGCTCAAAGCCAAGCTGAGCGCTTTTGCTGTGAGCTCGTTCTACATCGGCATCGCTGGCGCGCTTTTCTTTGCGGTCTATCTTGGCGCGGTTGAAGTTGGCGAAGCCTTCGGGATCCAGAAGTCGTTTATTGTCCTCTTCATGGTGATCATTGGTGGCCTCGGCTCAATCTTCGGCTCTTTTGCAGGGGCTGCATTCCTTGTGCTCTTGCCTGTTCTGCTCAAGCTCATGCTGGCGGATAGCACAGACGAGATTTCTGGGTTTGCCTCTGTGATGGGCTGGATCTTCCTGGCGGGCTTTGCTGCTTCGGTCGTGATGCTGCTGATCAACATCGTCCGCACACGTAGCTTGATTGCCGGATCCGGTATTTACTGGATCTTTGCGAGCCTTGCGACCTTCATGGCTTATGCACTTTCCATCGGCGGCATGGGGTGGCCCACAGATATCGTGGCGCACTTGCAGCTCGTGATCGTGGGGGCTTTGATCATTATCTTTCTCATCGCCGAACCACACGGGCTTGCCCAGCTGTGGCGCGTTGCGAAAGAGAAACTACGGTTGTGGCCGTTCCCCCACTAAGGGGCACGGCAACAAATATGGGCTTCGGCGCAAAGTCGTGGCCTGCATCGGATATAACCAAGGGAGGAGACCCCGATGAAGACGAAACTAGCAACTATGGCCGTGGCTGCCGTGATGGCAGCAGGCCCAGTGATGGCAGACCTCGTGTTCCCGTCACTGTCATATCGCACAGGTCCATATGCGGCAGGCGGCATTCCGTTTGCGGATGGCTATGCGGACTACTTCACACTGCTCAACGAGCGTGACGGTGGTATCGGTGGCGTGATGACCAAAGTCCCCGAGTGCGAAACAGGCTACAACACTGAAAAAGGCGTTGAATGCTATGAGGCCACAAAGGGCGAAGGCGCGCTTGTGTATCAGCCGCTTTCAACGGGCATTACATACCAGCTGATCCCCAAAGTGACGGCTGACGGTATCCCGCTCCACACCATGGGTTACGGCCGTACATCGGCTGCAAATGGTAAGGTGTTTAGCAACGTCTTTAACTACCCTGCCAACTACTGGAACGGCGCATCTGTTGCGATCAACCACATCTTGGACACCAACGGTGGCGACATCAAAGGTAAAAAAGTTGCGTTGGTCTATCACAACTCTGCTTACGGCAAAGAGCCGATCCGCACGCTCGAAGAGCTCTCGGCCAAGCACGGTTATGAGCTGACATTGCTTGCAGTTGACCACCCCGGTCAGGAGCAGAAGTCACAGTGGCTTCAGATCCGTCGTGAGCGCCCAGACTATGTCATCATGTATGGCTGGGGTGTTATGAACCAAGTGGCGATCCAGGAAGCGGCAAACATCCGTTTCCCTATGGAAAACTTCATCGGGATCTGGTGGTCAGGTGCGGAGCATGACGTGACACCTGCGGGTGATGCGGCCAATGGCTACAAATCTGTCACGTTCCACGCGGTTGGTGATGACTTCCCGATCTTTGACGACATCAAGACACATGTTGTTGACAAAGGCCTTGCGGCTGGCGCGGGCGACCAAGTCGGCACAGTGGTGTATAACCGCGGTATGTATGCGGCGATGCTCGCGGCTGAAGCGGCGCGTAAAGCTCAAGAGATCCACGGCACAGCCCAGATCACGGCCGCTATGATGCGCGATGGCATGGAAGCGCTCGAGATCACTGAAGAGCGTATGACAGAGCTTGGCATGCCGAACTTCGGCCCTAGCTTCGCTGTGTCTTGCGAGAACCACGGTGGCCCCGGCCTCGGTGCGATCACGCAGTGGGATGCATCGGCCAAAGAATGGTCAATGATCTCTGACTTCGTTGAATCAGACATGGACGTTATCCTGCCGCTGATCACTGAAGATTCAGAAGCATTTGCTGCTGAAAACGGCATCGAAATGCGCTGCAACTAAGCGCCTCTGGCCGCCTGCGCAGTGCGGGCGGCCAACCTTTTAACCGAAGTTCAAACAAGCGAGCCCTGACATGCTGGATGCTGGTGAAACAAACGAAACCATTCTCGAGATCAACAATATCGAGGTGATCTACAATCACGTCATTCTGGTTTTGAAAGGCGTCTCCTTGAAAGTTCCCAAAGGCGGGATCACGGCCCTTTTGGGCGGGAACGGCGCGGGGAAGACAACCACGCTGAAGGCGATTTCAAATCTGCTTCACTCGGAGCGTGGCGAAGTGACAAAAGGCAGCGTGAGCTACCGTGGAGAGGTGACACAACACCTTGACCCAGCTGATGTTGTGAAGCGCGGCGTTATTCAGGTTATGGAAGGGCGGCACTGTTTCGAGCACCTCACCGTTGAGGAAAATCTGCTCACAGGCGCCTACACGCGTACCGAGGGCAAGGGGGCTGTCGATGCTGACCTTGAGATGGTCTACAATTATTTTCCGCGGCTGAAAGAGCGCCGCAAAAGCCAGGCTGGCTACACCTCGGGTGGTGAGCAGCAGATGGTTGCCATTGGCCGCGCGCTGATGAGCCGCCCCGAGACGATCCTTTTGGATGAGCCGTCAATGGGTCTTGCTCCGCAGCTCGTGGAGCAGATTTTCGGGATTGTGAAGCAGCTCAATGAGGAGCAGGGCTATACCTTCCTGTTGGCGGAGCAAAACACCAACGTGGCACTGCGCTTTGCGCACTACGGCTACATTCTTGAGTCTGGCCGCGTTGTTATGGATGGCCCTGCTGCAGAGCTACGCGAGAACCCCGATGTGAAAGAATTCTACCTTGGAATGTCGGATGACGGGCGCAAGAGCTTCCGCGATGTACGCTCTTATCGCCGCCGCAAGCGTTGGCTCAGCTAAGGCTGCCCGGCCTGAATATGACGTGACGAGGCGCTGCATAAGCAGGCCTATACCAGCCCATCCAAACGCCGTCTTGCACGGCATGATAAGCACGAGAAAGTTTCACCGATGAGCCAGTTTTTTGATGAGTTGGAAACACGGTCTGCCGACGCCCGCGCGGCAGAGATAGCCGAGCGTTTGCCCCAGCAAATCGCGCTGGCGCAGAGGCTTGACGGCTACGGGAAAAGCCTGAACGGCGTTGACGCCAGCCGGATTACAAGTGTCGAGGCCTTGGCGGCTTTGCCTGTGCTGCGCAAATCAGATCTTGGTGCCGCACAGAAAAAAGCGCCGCCCTTTGGTGGGCTGACCGCCACACATGCGGCGGGCTTTGCGCATATCTTCCAAAGCCCCGGACCGATCTATGAGCCCGGAAATGTGAGCCACGACTGGTGGCGCGCAGGGCGCTTCATGGCCGCTGCAGGAATTGGCGCGGGCGATATTGTGCAGAACTGCTTTTCCTACCACCTCACGCCGGCGGGTATGATGTTTGAGAGTGGCGCGCGCGCTGTTGGTGCAGCTGTTTTGCCTGCGGGTGTCGGCCAGACCGAACTACAGGCGCAAGCGGCGCATGACATTGGCTGCACGGCCTATGTGGGCACGCCTGACTACCTCAAGATCATTCTGGATAAGGCGGACGAGATGGGGCTGAAGCTCCAGTTTACCAAGGCGGCTGTCGGCGGCGGGGCTTTGTTTCCGAGCTTGCGTCAGGAATATAAAGACCGTGGTATTATGTGCTTGCAGAGCTATGGCACGGCAGATCTCGGCACGATTGCCTATGAGACTTCAGCGATGGAAGGAATGATCGTGGATGAGGGCGTAATCGTTGAGATTGTGCGCCCCGGCACGGGCGACCCTGTGGCCGTTGGTGAGGTGGGTGAAGTTGTTGTCACCACGCTCAACCCCGACTATCCGCTCATCCGCTTTGCGACGGGTGACATGAGCGCTGTGATGGAGGGGCAAAGCCCCTGTGGGCGCACCAATATGCGGATCAAGGGCTGGATGGGCCGCGCGGACCAGACGACCAAGATCAAGGGTATGTTTGTACGCCCCGAGCAGGTTGCGGCCTTTGTGGCCAAGCACGGTGAGATTGTGAAAGCCCGTGTTGTTGCCACGCGCAAAGGCGAGATGGATGCGATGACTGTGATGGTCGAGGCCGAGGGTGGTGACGCTGGGGCCTATGCCAAATCTGTTGCTGAGGTTCTGAAGCTGAAGGGCGATATCGAGCTTGTGGCCAAGGGCAGTTTGCCAAACGATGGCAAGGTTATCGAGGATCTGCGCAACTACGACTGAGCCCGCAATTACGACTGAACCTGACGAGCCAAGGCGTATTTGCGCCTTGGCTTTTTTATGGGGCGCAAAAGAAAAGAGCCGCCACCTTTGCAGGTGCGGCTCTTTTTGCTTTGCAAGCTTTCGCTTGGCTCAGCCCTGACGGGCTTTGAAACGCGGCTGTGTTTTGTTGATCACATAGACGCGGCCCTTGCGGCGCACGATGCGGCAATCACGGTGCCGGCTCTTGAGCGAGCGAAGTGAGTTTCTAACCTTCATGAGGTTATCTCCTTTGTCGCGGCGCAGGCCTTGCGCCTTTGGTTTAGCGGGTGCGCAAGAGTTGCCTCTTGTGCGGTGAAACGTTCATGGTGGGCGATACAAGGTTCGAACTTGTGACCCCTTCGATGTCAACGAAGTGCTCTACCACTGAGCTAATCGCCCGAACTGGCTTGGTTTTTCTTGTCCCCTTAAACAAAAAGGGACGCGGAATTCCGCGCCAGCGCCTCGTGTCTATAAAAGGAGTCGCAGATATGATCAAGAGCTTTTGACGCTTCAATTCTTTGAGCTATACTCAGCCCTTAGAGCAGGAGCCAGAATGCCGCGTGTCGCCTATGATTTGATCCACCCAGAACGGCGCACAACCTCGGTTGTGTTTGCCTCGCCGCACAGCGGGCGGGACTATCCCTGGACCTTTCTGCGCAAGACAATTCTGGATGCGCATACCATCAGAACATCGGAAGATGCCTTTGTAGACAAGCTCTTTTCCCATGCGCCAAAGTGCGGTGCGCCGTTTTTGACGGCGGGCGCGCCGCGCGCTTATGTGGACCTCAACCGCGCCCCAGACGAGCTGGACCCCGCCTTGTTTGAAGGCGTGACAGCACGGGGGCACAACCCGCGCGTGGCGTCGGGGCTGGGCGTGGTGCCCCGGGTGGTGGCGGGCGGGCGCGCGATTTATCGTGGCAAGCTGCCTGTGAGCGAGGCCGAACGCCGTATCAACATCTACTGGCGGCCCTATCATCAGATGCTCGCCAAGCTTCTGGACCAGTCTCGCGCCGCTTTTGGCGAGGCGATTCTCATAGACTGCCACTCGATGCCGCACGAAGCGATGGACATGGCTGCGCGCGGGCTGGTGCGGCGGCCCGAGATTGTCATCGGGGACCGTCACGGCGCGTCAGCCAGCGCCGAGATTGTCGACCGTCTGGACGCTGCATTCACAGCGGCAGGCCTGCATGTCGTGCGCAACGTGCCGTTTGCAGGCGCTTATATTTGCCAGACCTATGGCCGCCCGTCGCGGGGGCAACATGCGATCCAGATCGAAATTGACCGCTCGATCTATATGAACGAGCAGATGATACGCCCGAATGGCAACTTTGAGGCGTTTCGCCGCTTGCTCAAGACGGTTACGGCAGAGGTCTGCGAGATTGGCCGCAAAGAGGCCAAGCCTCTGGCAGCTGAGTAACCCCTGCGAAAAGCGCCTGTTTTCAAAGAATTAGTAGCCATGGGGGTGAGCCTATCACCTGTGCCTTTGCTGCGGGTTTAGAGGCCGTGCAAAGAGGTTAACGCTTTTTGGCGCTCCAAAAAGAGGGGGGTGATATGCGTGCACCGGGCGTGCACCATGCGTGCACCGCCTCTACGGGGCTTTGGTTAACCGAAATTAAGTTAACGCGGCGTGCGGAAGAAGTTTATTTTGATTTCTTTACTCGTCTTGCAATATAAATTGTGGTGGTCAGAGATTTGGGGTGGAAACCGAAAAAGGTCAGGTCATTTTCTGGCCACCTTGGCCAAACAAATATGCCGCCTAACGTTGACAATAGACCTTGGTGCCGCGAGTGAGTAGAAAGCTGAAAAGTGATGGCTTTCCGCTTAACCTACTCACCAAGGGTGGTATTGGCGTTCTCGTTCGTAACTTTTAACAGTAGATAAGTATGGAAGTTTTTATGGAACAATGTTCGTTTTCCTCAGGTCCGTTCAAAACACAAAGGCTCGAATCCACAATAACGCGTATTGAGATAGATTTGGAAAATATCCAAATTCCTTACAATCAACCTGTCTGGTGTCGAGTAGTGAGAGGAGACGTTTGTCTGGATGTCTTTGTGTTTCTTCGAGACCGGAATAAGCTTTTTGTATTTGGACAAGATGCCCTAACAAAAAACAGGTCTGAGCTGCCATACTTTTATAGGACCAAATGGCACAGTTATTTTGATGGGTCATTCGTTACATTCAACGATCCAACCTTATATTTGAAGCGGGGAATACGAGGGGGCTGGTGGCAGCTTCCTGGGGCAATTGAACTTGCCAATGAATTTATTTTAAGGCTGGCAAATCGCCTAGAAGTACAGAATGAAAATGTTTGCATTTATGGAGCGTCTGCAGGTGGGTTCTTTGCCCTTGCAATGGCTGAGTTGATCAGGGAAGCAACTATTATAGCAGATATTCCGCAAGTGGATCTGCTGAAGTCTCCTTTCAGCTTTAATGAAACCATTCTTAGAGATGCTGGGGTTAAGGAATTTAAGAGTGTGTTTCACTGGTGGGAGATTGAAAGCCCACCTGAAAAAATCATTTTATTGATGAATGTAAAAGACACGAAACACATCCGGACACAGCTTGGGATATTTTTACAGGCTGTGTCAGATAGGTATTACAGTAATGGGCGAATGATCAAAAAATTGGTTATCGAAGAATATAGAAATTTGGATGAAAGTCGCCGTGGACACTCACCGCTAGAGGAAACTCAACTCATTCCATTTATCAACGCGACACTCGACAGCTGACGGTTTGCATCAAGCAAGTTTCTATATCGGGTGATCTGCTTGTGGCATCTTCATAGAAAAAGGCCGCCTGCAAAATGGGTGCGGGCGGCCTTGGTGGGTCACGGGGTGGTTTGAGGTGTGACCTCAGATTTCCAGAACGGTGGAGCCTGTCGTTTGGCGGGCTTCCAGCGCTTCGTGGGCTTTGGCGACATCGCCGAGGGCAAAGCGCTGGCCGATGTTTATTTTGACATCGCCTGACAGCACCTTTTCGGCGAGGTGGCGGGCCATGGCCTGACAGGTCTCGTGCTCTCCGATGTGGGTGAAGAGCGTCGGGCGGGTGATTTTGAGCGAGCCTTTTTTGCCCAGCAAGCCCACATCAAACGGCGGCACGGGGCCTGAGGCGTTGCCAAAGGAGATCATCATGCCGAGGGGTTTGAGCGAGTCAAGCGAGCCTTCAAAGGTGTCGTTGCCGACGGCGTCCATGACCACGTCCACGCCTTTGCCACCTGTCAGCTCTTGCACCTGTGCGGCCCAGTCGCCGCTGCGGTAGTTGAGGCAGTGGGTTGCGCCGTGGTCTTTGGCGAGCTGGCATTTCTCGTCGGTGCCAGCGGTGCCGATCAGGGTGATGCCTTCGGAGCGCGCCCATTGGCAGGCCAGCAAGCCAACACCGCCAGCGGCGGCATGGAACAAGACGGTATCGCCAGCTTTGAGGGGCGTTGTGCGGTGAAAGAGATACTCGACCGTGAGGCCTTTGAGCATCATGGCGGCCCCTTCTTCAAAAGAGATGCCTTCGGGCAGCGGGCAGACCTGCGCGGCCGGCATGACACGCGCTTGGGTGTAGGCGCCGGGGGGCTGGCAGGCATAGGCGGCGCGGTCGCCGACTTTGAGGTGTGTAACACCTTCGCCCACAGCCTCGATGATGCCTGCGGCTTCCATGCCCATCGCATGGGGAAGCTGCATGGGGTAAAGGCCCGTGCGCTGGTAAACGTCGATGAAGTTCAGGCCGACGGCTTTATGTGCGATACGCACTTCGCCTGCGCCCGGTTCGCCCACGGGCAGGTCGACCAGTTTGAATTGCTCTGGCCCGCCATGGGCCTCGATGATTGCTGTAAGTGCCATTTGGTTTCCTCTCCTGTTCGCGGCACCATGATACCACTCTGGCGAGGATGTCCAACGTTCCGTTGCGGCCTAGAGCCCTGCGGCGGCTTCGGCTGCGGCGATGGCTTTGGAGGAGCCTGTGAGCGGGATTTCGGCGCGGGTGGTGAGATCTTCGATCACCAGCGTGTCGCCGCCTTTGAGCGTGCGCAGGGCGCTCGGCGGCAGGGTGAGCTTATAGGCGGTCTGGCCGCCCAGCTCTGTCAGCTCGGCAAAGCGGTAGGTGTCAAGCGGGACGGCGCGCGCGCCCGTGTAGGCAACCCAGAGGCGCAGGGTGAGCGGGGTTGTCTCCCAGAGGCCCGAGACAACCAGTTCGGCACCGCTTTTGCCTTTTTCAAAGGCGAGCGTTGCCATGACGCCTTGGGAGCCTTTGGCGGCGGCAAAGGCGGTTGCGCCTGTCTGGCCTGCGGCCCATGCGGGCGGGTTTGCCGCTATGGTGGTGGTGGCGTCTTGCGCTGAAAGGGGGGCAAAAGGCAGAGCGGCGCAAAACAGGGCGCAAACAACAGGACCGAAACGCATTGAAGTCTCCAGAGCAGCGTGGTTAAGCATGGTTCGCATATTTTCGCGGGTGCGAGAAGCTGTCATTGAGCATTTACCTTATGGGTGTTACGCTTGAGCCATGCTCGGCATCGGGGCTTTCAGATGTGTAAGAAGGAGGGACTTCGTCCTGTCACCAAACGTTGTTGCGGCCAAAGGCGCGGCGGATGCGGCCCAAGCAAAGGCCAAAGTGCTGAGCAGCTCGGAGCTGCTCGCTATCATTCTCAAATCACTAGACGACAACAAAGCTGAAGATGTCGTGCAGATCGATCTGCGCGGGAAGACATCTATTGGCGACTATATGGTTGTCTGCTCCGGGCGCTCATCGCGTCAGGTCGGAGCGCTTTCTGAAAAGCTCGCCGAGCATCTGAAGGTCGATTACGGTCGTGCCTCCAAGATTGAAGGCAAGAACACGGGCGACTGGGTTTTGGTGGATACGGGCGATATCATCGTTCATGTCTTCCGTCCCGAAGTGCGCGAGTTTTACCAGCTTGAGAAAATGTGGCTGACGCCTGAGGCAGATAAGGCCTGATATGCGGCTGACCATCTGCGCCGTGGGCCGCCTGAGGGGCGGGCCTGAAAAGGCGCTGATTGATGATTATGTGCAGCGCTTTGAGCGCACAGGGCGGGGGCTGGGGCTCACCGCCCTTTCGCTTGTTGAGGTGGAAGACAAGAAGGGTGGCGGCATGGAGGCCGAGGCGCAGCTTCTGGAGCGGGCCTTGCCCAAGGGCGCTGTGCTTGTCTGCCTTGACGAACGCGGGCGCGTGGAAAGCTCGCCTGACTTTGCCGCCCGTCTGGCGGGCTGGCGCGACACGGGGGCGCAGGATGTGGCCTTTGTGATTGGCGGGGCTGACGGCATTGCGCCTGCGTTGCGGGCGCGGGCTGTGCACTCTGTCAGCTTTGGCAAGATGGTATGGCCGCATATGCTTGTGCGGGTGATGCTCACAGAGCAGCTTTACCGCGCGGCCTCTATTCTGGCAGGCGCGCCTTATCATCGCGTTTGAGTGCGCAGGTGTTGCCCCGCGCGGGCAAGGGGCGTAAACGCTGGTGCAAAGAGGATGTGGCCATGAGCAGAGCAAAACCGGTTGTTTTATGTATTCTTGACGGGTGGGGGCATTCCGAGCTGCGCGCCGCCAATGCGCCCTTGCTGGCCACGACCCCCAATTTTGACCGGATCATGGCCCATTGCCCCTCTAATTTTCTCACAACCCATGGCCCTGATGTGGGTTTGCCCAGCGGGCAAATGGGCAACTCCGAGGTGGGCCACACCAATATCGGCGCGGGGCGCGTTGTGGCGATGGACCTTGGGCAGATTGATCTGGCCATCGAGGATGGCAGCTATTTTGAAAATGCGCGGCTGAAGGCGTTTATTGCCAAGTTGAAAGAGACGGGCGGCACGGCGCATATTGTCGGGCTGGTGTCGGATGGCGGTGTGCACGGCTCGCTTGTGCATATGATTGCCTCGATCAATGCGATTGCGGCGGCAGGTGTGCCTGTGGCCATTCATGCGATTGCGGATGGGCGCGATGTGGCGCCCAAGTCGGCCTATGGCTATTTTGCGGCTCTGACCGAAGCCTTGCCTGCCAATGCGCGCATTGCGACCCTCACGGGGCGCTACTTTGCGCTGGATCGGGACAACCGCTGGGAGCGCGTGAAAGAGGCTTATGACGCGATGGTTCTGGGCCAGAGCGGCTATAAAGCGGCCGATGCGCATGGCGCGATTTCCAACGCCTACAACCGCAGTGAAACCGACGAGTTTATCTCGGCCACGGTTTTGGGGGGCTATGGCGGGATGCAGGAGGGGGACGGTGTCTTCTGTCTCAACTTCCGTGCCGACCGTGCGCGCGAGATCCTCGCTGCCATGGCGCAGCCCGGGTTTGACAGCTTTGATGTGGGCGCGCGGCCCAAGCTGGCCATGCTGGGGATGGTTGAATATTCTGAGGCCCATGAGGCCTATATGGACACGGTGTTTCCCTCACGGGTGATTGTGAACACGCTGGGCGAGTGGGTGGCCAAGCAAGGCTTGCGCCAGTTCCGTCTGGCGGAGACCGAAAAGTATCCGCATGTCACCTTCTTCCTCAACGGTGGCAAGGAAGAGCCTGAAGAGGGCGAGCAACGCTATATGGCGCAGAGCCCCAAGGTGGCGACCTATGATTTGCAGCCCGAGATGAGCGCCGGCGAAGTGACCGACGCTTTTGTCGGGGCGATTGAAGAGGGCTATGACCTTATTGTGACCAATTACGCCAACCCCGATATGGTCGGCCACACGGGCGATCTGAAGGCCGCTATCAAGGCCTGTGAGGCGGTGGACCAAGGGCTTGGCCGTGTGCTGGCGGCGCTTGAGGCGGCGGGAGGCGCGATGATTGTCACGGCAGATCATGGCAATTGTGAAATGATGACCGACCCTGTGAGTGGCGGCGCGCATACGGCCCATACGGTGAACCCTGTGCCTGTTGTGCTTGTGGGCGGGCCTGAGGGCGCGGCTTTGCGCGAAGGGCGGCTGAGTGACCTTGCGCCGACCTTGCTTGAGCTGATGGGCCTGCCGCAGCCCGAGGAAATGACTGGCGAAAGTCTGATCACATGAAGATAGGTGTGGCGCTTCTGGCTCTGATGCTGGCGCTGCCGTTGGGGGCGCAAGCACAAGAGGCGAGCCCCGCCGAAGCGGCTGCGGCTGCCCTGGACGAGCTGCGCGCCGCTCAAGGCCTGCTTGAGGCCGCCAAGGGCGGGCGGGCGCGTGTGGCGGCTTTGAGCGAGACGGTTAAGGCCTATGAGGCAGGGCTGAGCGCTGTGCGCGCGGGGCTGCGCCGCGCGGTGATCCGCGAGCGTGCGCTGACGCTTAAACTGGCCGGGCAGGAGCAGGAGATCGCCGCGCTTTTGACTGTGTTGCAGGCGCGGGGGCGGGTTGGCTCGCCGAGCTTGTTTTTGCACCCCGAGGGCGCGCTGGGCACGGCGCGCGCGGGGATGATTGTGAGCCAGATGACCCCTGCGTTGAACGCTCAGGCAGACAGCTTGCGCGAGACCTTGCTTGAGGTGAGCACGCTGCGCCAGCTTCAGGCGGGGGCCGAGGCCACGCTGCAAGACGGGCTGACAGGCGTGCAGGAGGCGCGCACCGCGCTGAGCCAGGCGATTGGCGACCGTGTCGACCTGCCGCGCAAGTTTAGCGAAGACCCTGTGAAGACAGCGCTGCTCATTGCCACGACCGATACGCTCGCGGCCTTTGCCGAAGGGTTGGGCGAGATCAGCGGTGGGCCTCTTGAGGCAAGTGCCAGCGCAGATATCGCGGCGCGCAAGGGGGCGCTGCCTTTGCCTGTGGCGGGGCGGCTTTTGCGCCGCGCGGGCGAGGCGGATGCCGCTGGGATCACGCGTGCGGGTATCCTTGTGGCGACGCGGCCACGCGCGCTGGTGAGCGCGCCGATGGCGGCCACGATCCGCTACCAGGGGCCGCTGCTGGACTTTGGCAATGTGATGATCCTGGAGCCCAAGGCGGGCTTGCTCATCATCTTTGCGGGGCTTGATGTGGTTTACGGGCGCACGGGTGAAGTGATTGCCGAGGGCGCGCCTTTGGGCCTGATGGGCGGAAAAGACGCCGCTGTTGGCGAAATATTGACACAAGTCGGTGATGGAACGGGAAGTGACCTTTCACAATCGCTGTATTTGGAAGTAAGAGAAGATAATGAACCCGTGAATCCTGAAAGCTGGTTTCGCACAGATAGGGAAGAGTGAGACATGAAGAAATTCCTCATGGCAGCCGCGACTGGAACGCTTGCAGGCGTGATTATCACCACGCAGGTGGCCGCACCGTTGCTGGCTCAAGAATCTGCCAAGACAACCAATGTGTACCAACAGCTTGATCTCTTTGGTGACATCTTCGAGCGCATTCGCGCGCAATATGTTGAAGAAGTCGACGAGGGTGAGCTGATTGAAGCTGCGATCAACGGGATGCTGACTTCGCTTGACCCGCACTCCAGCTACCTGAGCCCCAAAGATGCCGAGGGCATGAAAGTGCAAACCAGCGGCGAGTTTGGCGGCCTTGGTATTGAAGTGACGCAGGAAGAGGGCTTTGTAAAAGTCGTCTCGCCGATGGATGGCACCCCGGCTGATGAGGCGGGCGTGGAAGCGGGCGACTTTATCACCCATGTTGATGGCGAGAGCCTGTTGGGCCTGACGCTGGATGAGGCGGTCGAGATGATGCGCGGCCCTGTGGGCAGCGAGATTGTCATCACCGTGGCGCGCGAAGGCGAAGACGAGCCTCTCGAAATTTCGATCATCCGCGACACGATCAAGCTGACGGCGGTGCGCTCGCGCATTGAGGGCACAAGTGTTGTGCTGCGTGTGACCACGTTCAACCGCCAGACCTCGCCCAACCTTGCGGCGGGGATCAAGGAGCAGGTGGAAGAAGCGGGCGGCATGGACAACGTCAACGGCTTTATCCTTGATCTGCGCAACAACCCCGGTGGTTTGCTGACCGAGGCGATTGCGGTTTCGGATGCCTTCCTTGAGACAGGCGAGATTGTTTCAACTCGCGGGCGCAACCCCGAGGATGGCGACCGCTACAATGCCACACCCGGTGATCTGACGGGTGGCAAGCCTGTTGTTGTCTTGATCAACGGTGGCTCTGCTTCGGCGTCCGAGATTGTTGCGGGGGCGTTGCAAGACCACCGCCGCGCGATTGTGGTTGGCACAAAGAGCTTTGGCAAAGGCTCGGTTCAGACGGTGATGCCGCTGCGGGGCGAGGGCGCGATGCGCCTCACCACAGCGCGCTATTATACGCCATCGGGCCGCTCCATTCAGGCGCTGGGCGTGTCACCTGACATCGTTGTCGAGCAGCCGCGCCGCAAGCCGGAGGCTGAGGCAGAAGAAGACGAAGCCGCCTTCAACGCCCGCACAGAAGCCGACCTGCGCGGCAGCATCAGCAACGACAGCCTGTCTGAAGACGAGATCGAACAGATCAAGAAAGATCAGGAAAAGGCACTGGCCGCTGCCAAGCTGCGCGCCGAGGATTATCAACTCGCCTATGCGATTGATATTCTCAAAGGGCTCTCAGCGCTCGTGCCGCAAGAGAAGTAAGCGTCTCTTTGGGTGACGCAGAGGGCCGTGCCTGTGAGGGCGCGGCCCTTTTTCGTGTGTGCCGCGTTCAGACGCTGCCTGCCGTTTCGATGACAAGCACACGCGCGGGGCCATCGGGGTGTGCGACGTGCTCATCGCCGCATGCGGCGTGAAATATATCGCCCACCGTAAGGCGCAGCACGTCTTCGCGGCCCTCACGGCGGACATGCATATCGACGGTGCCATCGAGCACGACAAAGACTTCGGGCCCATCGTTGATGTGCCATTTGTAAGGTGCATCTGTCCAATGCAGGCGCACTGTCGCATCCTTTATGCGCTCGATCAGAACGGCATCCCATGCGGTTGTGCCGGTAAAGTCGCGGGCGGATATTTTTTTCATGTCAGCTTCTCCCTGTGTGATGTAAAAATTCTAGAGCAGGCGCGACAGCGCGACCACTTGCAGACCGACGCCATTGGGCTGCGAAACGGGGGAATGGGCATGGATCATACCGACCAGAAGATATTGGCCGCATTGGCGCGCAATGCACGGCTGAGCTTTGCGGCTCTTGGCCGCGAGATCGGCCTGTCGCGCACAGCCGTGCAGGACCGTGTGGGGCGGCTGGAGCAAAGTGGCGTGATCACTGGCTATGTGACCGACTACAACGCCGAGGCGGCGGGGCTTGTCAGCGCGGTTGTGTTCGTGCGCATTGCCGCGCGGCCCTGTGAGCCTGCGCTGGCCTGGCTGGCCTCGCTTGCGGGGGTTGAGGAGGTGCTGTCGCTCTCGGGCGAGATTGACGCATTGGTGCGCTGCCGCGTGCCAAACCCGGCGGCCCTCACGGCGCTCAATGACAAGATCGGGGCGAGCGCCATGATTTCATCTGCGCTGTCATCGCTTGTGCTGACGCGGCGCTGTTAGGGGGCTGACTGCGCCTCGCCTCTTGTGGCGGCTCTGCCCTTGCGCCAGAAAGGGCGCAAGAAGAGGGAGCAGGACATGTTGGAAATTTTGGTGCTATGCGCTGCTGGCTTTGCGGCGGGCGCGCTCAATGCTGTGGCAGGGGGCGGCACGTTTATTTCGTTTCCGGCTCTGGTGTGGCTTGGCGTTCCGCCGATCATGGCCAATGCAACGGCAACTTTGACCGCCATCCCGGGCTATGCGGGCAGCGCTTGGGCGTTTCGCCGTGATATCTCGGCTGAGGGGGCTGTAAGCCTGCGCGGGATGCTGGCGATAGCGGCGCTGGGCGGGCTGATTGGCGCGCTCTTGCTGACAGTGACGAGCGAGGCGGCTTTTGTGGGCCTTGTGCCTTGGCTGCTCTTGCTGGCCACGGGCGTTTTTGCGGCGGGGCCGAAGATATTGCAGATGCTCAAGGGCAAAGGCCTTGGCGCGCTGGGCGGCAGTGCTGCGCTGATGGTGGTGTCGGTCTATGGCGGCTATTTCAACGGCGGCCTCGGAATCATGTTGCTTGCGGCCTTCGGGGTGATGGGCTTTCAGAACCTGCACGGCATGAACGGGCTGAAAAACCTGATGTCGGCCTTGCTCTCTATCGTGTCTGCCACGGCGCTTGCTGTGGCGGGGTTGATTGCCTGGAAAAGTGCGCTGGTGCTTGCGCTGGCCACCACGGCGGGGGGCTATGTTGGCGCGGCATATGCGCGTAAGATTACCAATATGAAGCTCTTGCGTGGAGCGATTGTGGCTGTGGGTCTGGTGATGACCCTTCTGTTTTTCTTGAAGTGAGGGCTTGCTATGACGGCTGATGAAATTGCCAAACTCCCCTATCGGCCCTGTGTGGGCGTGATGCTTGTAAACGGCGCGGGCCATGTTTTTGTGGGCCAGCGGCGCGACCGCGACCAAGACGCATGGCAGATGCCTCAAGGTGGCGTAGACGCAGGCGAAGAGGTGCGCGCGGCGGCGCTCAGAGAGCTTTGGGAAGAGACGGGCGTGACCGCAGACAAGGTAACAATAGAGGCCGAAAGCGCTGGCTGGCTGCCCTATGATCTGCCCCATGATCTGGTGCCCGAAATCTGGAAGGGCCGCTACCGTGGGCAGGAGCAAAAGTGGTTTTTGATGCGCTTTCATGGTGTGGATGAGGACATCAACATCGCGACCGAGCACCCCGAATTTTCAGAGTGGCGCTGGCTGCCTGCGGGTGAGCTGGTGGCCAATATCGTGCCGTTCAAGCGCGACGTCTATGAGGCTGTGCTGGCGGAGTTTGCCGCGCAGATTTGAGGCTCTAGGCCTGCCAACGCGCGGGCATACGCGCTTTGCGGAGCGAAACGGTGCTGACGCGCGCGTGCGCGGCCTCGGCGGCGCGGGCTGCCGCCACGTCTTCGGGGCTTGGGCGGGCCAGCGCTTCGGCCTCGGTCTCTTCTTCCAGCTTCCGGCGGAACGACAGCACGCTTGTCGCCAGCCAGAGCGGCTGGGAGAGGTAGCCACTGAATACGATCAGAACAAGCGCGGCGAGCTGTGAGGCGGGAGAGTCCAGCGCAGGCTCGGCCAGAGGGTAGGCAAGGCTGTCAGGCGCTGTGCCTGTCAGGTAGCTCTGGGCAAAATGCCAGAGTGAGGCGAGGCTGACCTCGGGGATCAGGACCTCTATCACAAGCGCGGTAAAGCACGTGACGAGGGCTATGTATGTCAGCCGGCTCACAAGGATGGGCCAGAAATTGTAGCCGATGCCCCAGAAGCCGTTGAAGCTGCGATCTGTTTCCCCAATGCTGTAGGCCGCGCCTGCCATGGGCACGGCAAAAAGCACCTCCACAACAAAGAAGAACGGCACATAGATAAAGGATGCGAGCAAGATCGAGGGGATACGATGGTCAAGCATCATGGTGAGGTCGGCGCGCAGGAACTCCCAAGGCGAGGTGAAAAAGAGGGTGAAGTGCTCAAGCCCGTAAATGGCCAGCAGGATCAACACGACAGGGAGCGAAGCCAGCATATAAAAAGCGCCGCGCACCATGCTCATTTTGAGCATTTCGGCGCGCAGATACTCTTGGTTGAGCTTGCCTGTGCTGCCGATAAACCCGAGCATGGAATGCAGGTTGGTGAGTGTGAAACACGTGGTCATAAAGGCTGCGGTGAGCGGTAAGAACACAACGAACATAGGCGAGAGAACCACTGCGCCAAGCGCGAGCAACATGGCAAGGCTGCCATAGATGCTGTAGCGGATTTCCAGCACGAACTTGGAAACGATCAGATGTGGAATCGCTCTGATCGCGAGTATGAAGCTGTATTTCAGGAGATCCATCTTGCGCTGCCTCTTGCTGCCTGAGGCAGGCCATAGCAAGCAAATGCGCATAATTTAGGGCAAAGCTGTGTTTGCCCCTGATGGTCTGGATTTTGAGGATATCTGGTGCTGCAGGGGAGGATTGAACTCCCGACCTCGTCATTACCAATGACGCGCTCTACCACTGAGCTACTGCAGCAACGATGTGGCGGGTGATTAGACCCAAATCAGCTTTCGCGCAAGGCCAATCTGGACGCGATGGGCACAGCGTTATAAGAGGCTTTCATGGAGCCGAAAAAAACAAAACCGAATACCAAGGGTGAAACCGCACGTGAAGACCGCTTGAAGGCCGCTTTGAAGGCCAATATGGCGCGTCGCAAGGCGCAGGCTAAGGCGCGCTCGGGTGTAAAGAGTGTCGGTGCTGAGACAGCGAAAGATAAAGGGTAGAGCAGATGGACCAGATTATCGTAACGGGCAGTGGCCCTGTGAGCGGCCAGATTCCGATTGCGGGGGCCAAGAACGCGTGTCTGGCCTTGATGCCGGCCACGCTTTTGAGCGAAGAGCCGCTGACGCTGACCAACGCGCCGCGCCTGAGCGACATTCGCACCATGACGCAGCTTCTGGAGAGCCTTGGGGCCGAGATTTCTGCGCTGTCTGACGGGCAGGTGATTGCCATGTCGTGCCACGGCGAGATCAACACGCGCGCCGAATATGACATTGTGCGCAAGATGCGCGCCTCCAACCTTGTGCTGGGGCCGCTGCTGGCGCGCGAGGGCCATGCCGTGGTGTCGCTTCCGGGCGGCTGCGCGATTGGCGCGCGGCCCATGGATATCCACACCGATGGTTTGGAGAAGATGGGGGCCGAGATCGAGCTCAAGGAAGGCTATTTGCACGCCAAGGCCAGTGGTGGCCGCCTCAAGGGCGCTGTCATCGACTTCCCGTTTGCTTCTGTTGGCGCGACCGAAAACATCATGATGGCGGCGACGCTGGCCAAGGGCACAACCGTGATCAACAACGCGGCGCGCGAGCCCGAGATTGTCGATCTGGCGGATTGTCTGCGCAAGATGGGCGCAGAGATTGACGGCGACGGCACGAGCACCATCACCATTCAGGGTGTTGACCGTCTTGGCGGGGCCACCCATCAGGTTGTGACCGACCGTATCGAGCTGGGCACCTATATGCTCGCCCCTGCGATTTGCGGCGGCGAGGTTGAGTGCCTCGGGGGCAAGCTGAGTCTTGTCGAAAGCTTTGTGGCCAAGCTCAACGAGGCGGGTGTGGATGTGGAAGAGACGCCTTCTGGCCTCAAGGTGGCGCGCAAGCGTGGGCCGATCAAGGCTGTGAACGTCACAACCGAGCCTTTCCCCGGCTTTCCGACAGATTTGCAGGCGCAGATGATGGCGCTTTTGTGCACCGCCGAGGGCACATCGGTTTTGGAAGAGAAGATTTTTGAGAACCGCTTCATGCACGCGCCCGAGCTTGAGCGCATGGGGGCTGATATTGAGGTGCACGGTGGCACGGCGACTGTGAAGGGCGTAAAGCGCCTGAAGGGTGCGCCTGTGATGGCGACCGATCTGCGCGCCTCTGTCTCGCTTATTCTTGCGGGTATGGCGGCTGAGGGCGAGACGGTTGTGAACCGTGTCTACCACCTTGACCGTGGCTATGAGAAAGTTGTGCGCAAGCTTTCGGGCATCGGCGCGAAAGTGGAGCGGGTGAAAGCGCCATGAGCGTGGATGCAAGCTTTGAAGACGGGGCCGAGCGCCCGCTGAACCTTGGGGCGCTGGATACAGACGACCTCAAGGTGATTTCGGCGCTTGTGCAGGATGCTGTCTTTCCCGTCACCGAGATGAAGTATGACCGCAAGGCGCGCCGCTTTGCGCTGCTGATCAACCGCTTTCGCTGGGAAGATAAGGGCGCAGGCCGCCACGCGCCCGAGCGGGTGCAGGCTGTGCTTGCGTTTGATACTGTGCTGGGCGTGGCCACACAGGGCGTGAGCCGTGAAGACAAAGACATGGTCTTGTCGCTGCTCACGGTCGAGTGGGAGGCAGGCGAAGCGCCTGCGGGCAAACTTGTGCTTACGCTGGCAGGCGACGGGGCGATACGGCTTGAGTGTGAGGCGCTTGATGTGACGTTGAAAGACGTGACACGCCCTTACAAAGCACCGTCCAGGAAAGCGCCGCACCACGACGGCTAAGCCTTGCTTGCGCGGCTGCGACCAATCTGTGGCTTGAGGGCGGGCCTGTGCGGCGTTAAGACGGGCCAAGCCTTGAAAGGATACCGTCATGCCGCAATTTCTGGACGCCACCGATACTGATTTTGAAGCTGCTTTTGTGGCGCTCTTGGGCGCCAAGCGTGAAGACAGCCCCGATGTGGACGCCACTGTGGCCGAGATCATTGCTGATGTGCGCGCGCGCGGCGATGCGGCTGTGATCGAACTGACAGAGCGGTTTGACCGCGTGACACTGACGCCTGAAACGCTGCGCTTTTCGCCGGAGGAGATTGCTGCGCTGGTGGCAGATGTGCCGCAGCACGAGCGCGCGGCGCTTGAGCTGGCAGCAGAGCGCATCCGCGCCTATCACGCGCGCCAGATGCCTGAAGATGCGAGCTGGACGGACGAGAGCGGCGCCACGCTGGGCTGGCGCTGGGGGCCTGTGAGCGCGGCGGGTCTCTATGTGCCCGGTGGGCTGGCGTCCTATCCGTCGTCTGTTTTGATGAATGCGATTCCTGCGAAGGTGGCCGGTGTTGCGCGGCTGGCGATTACGGTGCCGACACCTGATGGTGTGGCCAACCCGCTTGTGCTTCTGGCGGCGCAGCTGGCGGGGGTTGACGAGATTTACCGCATCGGCGGAGCGCAGGCCGTGGCCGCGCTGGCCTATGGCACCGAGACGATTGCGCCCGTGGACAAGATCACCGGGCCGGGAAACGCCTTTGTGGCGGCGGCCAAGCGGCGGGTTTTTGGCAAGGTCGGGATTGATATGATCGCGGGGCCAAGCGAGATCCTTGTGATTGCGGACGGAGATAACGACCCTGACTGGCTGGCGCTGGATATGCTCAGCCAAGCGGAGCATGACGAAAGCGCGCAGTCGGTTCTGGTTACGACGGATAAGGCGATGGCCAAGGCTGTCGAGGCCGCGATCGAGCGGCATTTGCTGACGCTGGAGCGCCGCGATATTGCTGCGAAAAGCTGGCGCGACTTTGGCGCTGTTATCGTTGTGCCTGACTTGGATGTTGCGGCCGAGCTGTCAAACCGCATGGCGCCCGAGCACTTGGAGCTCTGTGTGGCCGACCCTGATGCGCTGGCGGAAAAGATCACCCATGCGGGGGCGATCTTTCTTGGGGCTTGGACGCCTGAGGCGATTGGCGACTATATCGGCGGGCCGAACCATGTTTTGCCGACAGCGCGCTCTGCGCGGTTCTCTTCGGGCCTGTCGGTGATGGACTTTGTGAAGCGCACAACCATGGCCAAGATGACACCCGCAGCCCTGCGCGCGATTGGGCCGGCGGCAGAGACGCTTGCCATTGCTGAGAGCCTTGAAGCCCACGGATTGAGCGTGCGGGCGCGGCTCAACCATTTGAACGAGCTTTGAGTGCGGTTGCCGTTGCATTTGGCGGGTGGCGCGCTAGGGTTTGACGGACTGGGCAGGCTATCGCGCCTGCGCTGAAGGTAAGAAGGCAAAAGATGATGTCGCGTATTTCTCATATCGAGCTGGATGACAGCAACCTCCCGCCGCCGACGCCGGAGATCGAGCAGGAGCGCAAGGTTGCGATTTATGACTTGTTGGAAGACAACGTCTTTACGCTTCCCAAGCGGGACGAACGGGCTGTGCCTGAGGGGCCATACCGTGTGGGCCTGTCGATCCGCGAGAAGCGGCTTGTCTTTGACGTGCTCACCGAGGCTGAAGACAAGGCGGCGGAGTTCCACCTTTCGCTTTCGCCTTTTCGTCAGGTTGTGAAAGATTACTGGCAGATCTGTGAGAGCTATTTTGACGCTGTGAAGAACATGCCTCCCAGCCAGATCGAGACGATCGATATGGCGCGGCGGGGGATCCACAACGAGGGCGCGCGCATTCTGGCCGAGCGGCTTGAGGGCAAGGCCGAGGTGGACAACGATACGGCGCGCCGCCTGTTTACCCTTGTTTGTGTTTTGCATTTCGGGGGCTGAGACTTGGTAAAATCGCTTCCCCAATCGGTCTTGTTTTGTTGTGATCATAACGCCGTGCGCTCGCCCATGGCAGAAGGGCTGATGAAGCGCTTTTACGGCATGGGCACATATGTGCAGTCGGCGGGTGTGAAGAACGACCTTGAGATTGACGGGTTCAGCGTGGCTGTTTGCGAAGAGCTGGGTGTGGAGCTGTCGCGCCACCGCTCGCGCAGCTTTGACGAGATGGAGCGCATGGGCGAGGTCTTGTCTTCCTTTGATGTGGTGGTGGCGCTGTCGCCTTTGAGCCGCGATCTGGCCGAGGAGCTGACACGCGGCTTTCACACCGAGCTTGAGTATTGGCCGATTGGCGACCCTTCGGCCAAGGGCGAAACGCGCGCGGCCAAGCTTGAGGCTTACCGCGAGGCGCGCGACCAGATTATTGCACAGATCAAAAGCCATTGGGGCGAGCCTGAGGAGTGAGCATGAGCACAGCTGTTGAAACCTATTTTGCCGCCTTTAATGCGGGCGACACCGACGCGATGCTGGCCTGTCTGGCCGAGGATGTGGCCCACCATGTCAACGAAGGAAAAGTGCGTGTGGGCAAGGCTCTTTTTGCCGAGTTTTGCGCGCATATGAGCCGCTGCTATGGCGAAGAGCTGACCGATATGGTGATCTTTGAGGCCGAAGGTGGCACGCGGGCGGCGGCGGAATATATCGTCAACGGCACCTATTTGGCGACAGATGCGGGCCTGCCTGAGGCCAAGGGCCAGACCTACCGCTTGCCTGCGGGCTCGTTCTTTAGCCTTGAGGGCGGAAAGATCACCCGCGTTGTGACCTATTACAACCTCGCCGATTGGGTGGCGCAAGTGAGCCGCTGATATGGAGCTGCGTGCCCTCACAGGGGACACGCTGGCCGCTGCGCTGGACGATGTCGCGCGGCTGCGGATCGAGGTGTTTGCCGCCTATCCTTATCTTTATGATGGCGACCTTGCTTATGAGCGGCGCTATCTGGAGCCTTACCGTGCGCAGGATGCTATTGTCGTGGGCGCTTTTGAGGGCGCTGAGCTTGTGGGCGCGGCCACGGGGATGCCTTTGGCGGCCCATGCCGATGACTTTGCCGTGGCTTTTGAGGGCACGGGGATAGCGCTTGAGGATGTATTCTACTGCGCTGAATCTGTGCTTTTGCCAGAGTATCGCGGGCAGGGGATTGGCCATGCCTTTTTTGAGTATCGCGAGTCTCATGCGCGCCGCTTGGGCTTTGATCACGCGGCGTTTTGCGCTGTGTTGCGCCCTGAGGATCATCCGATGAAGCCTGAGGGCTACCGCCCGCTTGATGCCTTTTGGCGCGCGCGGGGCTATGCGCCGCTTGACGGGATCACGGCGCAGTTTGGCTGGCGCGATATTGGTGAGGAGGCGGAGAGCCTCAAGCGGCTGCAAGTCTGGATGCGGGCGCTTTAAAGCGCGGTCTAGGCAAGAAAATCATCAATTGTGCGGTTGAGCCGAGCCAAGGCGTCTGCGTCGGAGTGTGCATCGAGGGGCTCAAGTGTTGCTTTGATCCTTACGGTGGGGGACAGGCGCTTCCATATCGTGCAGTAGCGCGTGGTGGTTCTGTCGCGGCAGAGCGCTCCGTTGTCTGCGTCACCGCGTGTGATAGCGCCTTCAAGATCGGCGATTTTGGCAAGGTTGTGGACGTCGAAATGGGCCCCGCCATACATCTCGCGGGTAAAGTGAGAGTCGCGCAAGATCATGATTTTGGGGTTGCCCAACAGGGCGCCTGTGCTCTTGATGGAACCGTTTTTTGCGGTCCAAAGCTCTGTGGCGATGATCGTTTCACTGCCGCCGTCGCTAAGGTTGCAGAGGTGGCGTAAGTCAGATTTCTGGTCGCGGTGGCGACTGTAGTAGACTTGGCGCTGCTCCTCGGGGTCGCGTGTTTCAAGACGAAGCATGGCCTCGTATGTGGGCGGCAGGGCAAAGCCCAGTTCGCCAACTGTGACCAACAAGGGAACATGGCTTACCCTGTTTTTAGCCAGTTTATCCTATGGCTCATGCTTGTGACACCCTACAAAAAAACCGCGGCAACGCTGGGTTGCCGCGGCTCGGGAGTGAAAGCTTTGTGAGGCTTACATACCGTTTTTCTTGATCAGATCTTTGGCTTGGTCAAGCAAGGCCTGGCCGTCAAAGCCTTTGCCATTCATCTCTTCGACCCAGCCGGCTTCTACACCGCTTGCGGCGGCTTTCCACTCGGCGACTTGGGCATCTGTCAGAGTGATGATGTTGTTACCGGCCTCGGCTGCGAGCTTACGCGCAGGGATGTCGCCTTCGGCTTGTGTCTTGCCTGCGAGCGCAGAAAAATCAGCGCCGGACTGGCCGTCGATGGCGGCTTTCATCTCGTCAGAGAGGCTTTCGTACTTCTGTTTGTTCATGACCAGAACAAAGGCTGTTGTGTAAAGCGACTCGTTGCCAAACTCGGTGTGGTTGCTGACAAGCTCTGGCACTTTCAGCGCGGCTGTCACTTCCCATGGAATCACGGCAGCGTCGATCACGCCTTTCGAGAGCGCCTCAGGCACGGCGGGTACAGGCATACCCACGGGTGTTGCGCCAAGGTCTGACACCATTTTGTTGATGATACGTGTGGGTGCGCGCAGCTTCACGCCGTTGAGGTCGGCCACATCTGTGATCGGCTCTTTGGAGTGGATGAGGCCGGGGCCGTGGACCCAGAGACCGAGGATTTTGAAATCTTTCAAGTCGCTGTCAAACATGTTGGCTTCGGCGTATTCCCAGAACGCGCGCGAGGTGGCTTCGGCGTTGTTCATCATGAAGGGCAGCTCAAATGCTTCGGCTTGCGGGAAACGGCCCGGGGTGTAGCCCAGCACTGTCCAGGCGATGTCGGCCACGCCGTCTTGCACTTGGCCGATCAGCTCTGGTGGCTTGCCGCCGAGCTGCATGGAGGGGAAGTGGTTGATCTGGAGAGCGCCGCCCGAGGCTTCCTGAACGCGCTCGATCCATGGATCGAGGATATATTTTGGCACGTTGGCCTGCTGGGGCAGGAACTGGTGCAGCTTGAGTGTAACGTCTTGCGCATTTGCGGCCATGCCTGTGGCGGTGAGGGCGGTCGCAAGTGCGAGGCCTCTGATGGCTTTTTTCATAAGTGACATGTGTTTTCTCCCTTTTTACACGTCTGGTTTTTGCCTGATTGCTGAGCGTTAGGCTTCGAAATCAGGCTGGTTCTTCGGGGCAGCGTTGTCAAATGCTGATAGCTTTTGACAGGCTGCATAAACGGCAGAAACATGAGGCAGGTCATCGTAGCGGATGCCGAAGCGCTCAGCGGAAAAGACCTGTGGCACAAGGCAGATATCGGCGAGGCCCGGTGTATCGCCATAGCAGAATTCTGTGTGTGTGCTGCGCTGTGCGAGGAGGTCTTCGCAGGCTTTGAGGCCGTCGCGCAGCCAGCGGGTGAGCCACGCGTCTTTGGCGGCTTCGTCAACGCCCAGATCACCTGTGAGATACTTCAGGATCCGCAGGTTTTGCAGCGGGTGGATCTCGCAGGCGATGACCTGCGCAAAGCCGCGTTCGCGGGCGCGTGTGAGCGGATCAGATGATAGAAGCGGCGGTGTCGGGTGGGTCTCGTCAAGCCATTCGAGAATGGCGAGAGACTGGATCAGCACATCGCCTTCATCTGTCACCAGAGCGGGCAAGAGGCCTTGGGGGTTGAGCGCTTTGAAGGCTGGCTCATGCTGTGCGCCATTTTTCAGGTGCACAGGCTTAAAGCTGTAGTCGATGCCTTTCAGGTTGAAGGCAATACGGCAGCGATAGGAACTTGAGCTGCGGAAGTATCCGTAGAAATCCATAAAGCGTTACACCTCCCAAGTGATCACGAATTGTTAAGTAACGTATAGCGTAAAAGCAACAAGATTGTTTCAAGGCTTTTACAGGGTTTAGCGCTGCTTTACCCTTGCCCCATGTGTGGACGCGTTGCGGTAACTTTGCCAAGCGATTCTATGGCGCAGCTTTTTGGGGCGGCGCCTGCAAACGACTTGCCCATTGTGCCCAACTACAATGTTTGCCCCACCGATGCAGTGCATGTGGTGCGCGCCAGCGGGAGCGGGCGGGCGCTTGTTTCAATGCGATGGGGCTTTATCCCCGCGTGGTATAAAACGCCCACAGATGGCCCCCTGCTGATCAATGCCCGTGCCGAGACGATAGCAAAGAAGCCTGCGTTTGGCGCGGCTGCGCGGGCGCGGCGCTGTCTTGTGCCTGTGAGTGGCTACTACGAGTGGGCAGCACAGGGCGGAGCAAAGCTGCCGTGGTATTACCACCGCAGAGATGGCGCGCCGCTGGCTTTGGCGGGCATCTGGCAGACGTGGCAGGTGGGCGACACGCCTTTGGCGACCTGTGCGCTTGTCACCACGGCCTCTAATGCGCTCGCCGGTCAGGTGCATCACCGTATGCCCGTTGTCTTGGAGCCAGACGCATGGGGCAAGTGGCTGGGCGAGGCGGGCAAGGGGGCTGCCGCGCTGATGCGGCCTGCGCCAGAGGATGTGCTGAGCGCATATCGGGTTAGCGCAGCGGTCAACTCCAACCGCGCAGCGGGCTGTGAGCTGATCGAGCCGTGGCTGGATGACGAGGGCGCTTGACGCTCCTGCGCTCAGTCGATATTCAGGCGCTCGAAGCGGGCGTTGTGTAGTGGTAAGACCTTAGCCTTCCAAGCTAATGACGCGGGTTCGATTCCCGCCGCCCGCTCCAAGAAATCCTTACCATCGCGACAAGTGGCCGCTTGACGGGCCTGCTCTCGGGCTGCAAAAAGCCCCAGACTTTACAGGCGCGGATGATATGGCAAAGACAGTTGTGGACAAGAGCGAAGAGCGTGCGGCAACCAAGGATGTGGCGGCGCTCAAGGCGCTGATGCCATTCATGGCGCCCTACAAGTGGCTTGTGGTGGCGGCGGGCCTTGCGCTGATGCTGACAGCCGCGCTCTCGCTCACTCTGCCTCTGGCGGTGCGCCGTGTGATTGACAACTTTGGCACCAAAGATATCGCTGTGCTTGATCTCTACTTTATCGCGGCGATCGGGGTTGCGGCTCTTCTCGCGCTGGGCACGGGGCTGCGCTATGCGCTGGTGACGCGTCTGGGCGAGCGGGTTGTGGCCGATATTCGCAAGGCTGTGTTTGATCGCGTGATCGGGTTATCCCCGAGCTTTTATGAGCGCGTGATGACAGGCGAAATTTTGAGCCGCATCACAACAGACACAACGCTGATCCAGTCGGTCATCGGGTCGTCTGTCTCTGTGGCGCTGCGCAATGTGCTGATCTTCGTTGGCGGTATGATCCTGATGCTGTTTACCAGCGCCAAGCTCACAGGCCTTGTGCTTCTGATCGTGCCGCTTGTTGTGGTGCCGATCCTTACGCTGGGGCGGCGCTTGCGCACGCTGAGCCGCGAGAATCAAGACTGGATCGCTGCCAGCTCGGGGCAGGCCTCCGAGACACTGAGCGCTGTGCAGACGGTACAATCATTTGCGCAAGAAAGCGTGGCGCGGCGCGACTTTTCCAACGTGACAGAAAAGAGCTATGACGTGGCCAAGAAGCGTATCACCGTGCGCTCGATCATGACCGTGGCGGTGATGTTTCTGGTCTTTGCCGGTGTTGTCGGTGTGCTCTGGATAGGCACGCGCGATGTGCGAGCCGGCGAGATGAGCTCGGGCGCTTTGGTGCAGTTTCTGATCTACTCCATCATGGTTGCGGGGGCTGTTGCGGCGCTCTCGGAGATCTGGGGGGAGTTGCAGCGCGCGGCAGGTGCGACCGAGCGTTTGGTTGAGCTGCTCAATGCGGTTGATCAGGTCAATGACCCTGATGCGCCCGTTGCTTGCCCTAAGCCTTTGCACGGAGATGTGCGCTTTGAGGGTGTGCGCTTTGCCTACCCGTCGCGCCCTGACCGTGCCGCGCTTGAAGATTTGAACCTTGAGGTGAAGGCTGGCGAAACCGTTGCCTTTGTTGGCCCTTCGGGGGCTGGCAAGACAACCATCATGCAGATGATCCAGCGCTTCTACGACCCGCAGGCGGGGCGTATTCTGCTGGATGGCGTGGATGTGCGCGAGATGCTGCGCGAGGACTTTCGCGGGCAGATTTCGGTTGTGCCGCAAGACCCGATTATCTTCTCTGGTTCGGCGCGCGAAAATATCCGTTTTGGCCGCCCGGATGCGAGCGATGCCGAGGTTGAGGCCGCAGCACAGGCGGCGGCTGCGCACGGGTTTATCGAGGGGTTGAACGAGGGCTATGAGACGCGCCTTGGCGAGCGGGGTGTGATGCTCTCTGGCGGGCAAAAGCAGCGCGTGGCGATTGCGCGCGCGATCTTGCGTGATGCGCCGTTGCTGTTGCTGGACGAGGCCACATCTGCCTTGGATGCAGAGAGCGAACGCGCTGTGCAGGAGGCTGTGGAGCGGCTCTCGGCAGACCGCACAACCTTGATCGTGGCGCACCGTCTGGCGACGGTGAAAAAGGCCGACCGCATCGTTGTGATGGAAGACGGGCGCATTGTGGCGCAGGGCACTCACGATACGCTGGTGGCTGAGAACGGGCTCTATGCGCGGCTTGCGCGGCTCCAGTTTACCGATGGGGCCGAGGCGGCCTGATTTCCCCCTTGTGGCGGGGGCAGGGATGGCCCAAACTCTTTGTGTTGTTTAACCATGGAGGACCAGATGGGTCTGTTTAGTTTTTTCAAGCGCTCGGGCAAACGCCTCAAGAGCGAAGAGCCTACAGCCGAAGATCTCAAAAAAGAAGTGGCCGACCTTGGGCTTGATGCCGAGGGTCTGGATATTGTCATCGAAGGTGACAAGGTCAAGGTCACGGGCAATGCTGTTTCTGAGGAAATGCGCGAAAAAGTCATCCTTGCGGTGGGCAACGTAGACGGCGTGGCCGAAGTGGAAGACGACGCGGGCGAAGCCAATTTTCACACCGTTGAAAAAGGCGATACGCTCTGGGCTGTGTCAGAAAAAGCGCTCGGTTCGGGCGCGCGCTACATGGAAATTTTTGAGGCCAACAAGCCGATGTTGAGCGACCCCGACAAGATCTATCCGGGGCAGGTTCTGCGTATTCCGCAAGACGCGTAAGCCCTGGCTTTTGCACCTGTTTTGAGGCCTCTGCACAGATGTGCGGGGGCCTTTTTTGTTGTTTTTGCTAGACCTTGCGGCAACAGTCAGGCAGGTGTTGGGCAGTGTTTTGAGACGGAGGCAAAGAGATGAATTCCTACGCGATTGGTATTGTAGCTGTGGTGTTTTGTGCTTTGTTTGTGGCGGGAACGGCGGCGCTTGAGTATGGGCGCGCGGCGGTTCTTTTTGGGCTGGTGGCCGCGCTTGCAGCGCCTGTGGCGGTGCATAAAGTGACAGATCGCAACTGGTCTGTCGGCTTGCTGCTGGGCCTTGCGAGCTTTGCGAGTTTTCCCATCAACAACCTCTATGGCCTGACATCTTTCTTTTACGCCGTGCCTGTCATTTTGGCCTATGCCGCCGCGCTCTGGGCGATCGGGCTGGGCTGGACACGCAGCTGGCGCTGAGGCTTTTGGCCACCAACGGGGCTTGCGCTTTGGCTGTGCTCTGGCCAGAGTTGCGCCCAGCATGAAAGGGCATGACATGGCGCAAACGATCTTTGTTCTCAACGGGCCGAACCTGAACCTTTTGGGGAAGCGGGAGCCTGAAATATATGGCTCTGACACGCTGTCAGACGTTGAGGCGATGTGCCGTACCGCGGCGGGTGCTGCGCGGATCGACTTTCGCCAGAGCAACCATGAAGGGGTGCTGGTCGACTGGATTCAGGAGGCGCGGGATGTCGCGGATGCGATCGTCATCAACCCTGCCGCCTACACGCATACCTCTGTGGCGATCCTTGATGCGCTGAGCGCTTTTGACGGGCCTGTGGTGGAGGTGCATATCTCGGATGTGCACAAGCGCGAGGCGTTTCGCCACCATTCTTACGTGAGCCAGCGGGCAGATCATGTGATCGTCGGGCATGGTGTGCAGGGCTATGTCGAGGGGCTGGAATGGGCCTTGGGGCAGCTTTAGCCCATATTTTTAGGGCATTTTGACGACTGTAGCAGCCTGAGCTTTCTCAAGGCTTGAGGCTGCGCACCGAAGTGTTAACGCGCTTTTGCGCCGTCTGAAGCGGGGGGTGAAAAGCGTGCACCCTGCGTGCACCATGTGTGCACCGCCTGATGCCGCGTTGAATTAACCCAAAATTAGGTAACGCAGCGCGCGCAGGTCGCGCGCGCTGCAAAAGGCTCAGTTGCCCAGAATGCCGGGCAGGCGCAGTTTGTTGACGCGGGCGCAGTCAAGCGCGTCTTCATATCCTGCGTCTGCATGACGCCAGACGCCTGAGGCGGGGTCGTTCCACAAGACGCGCTCAAGGCGCTTGGCGGCTTCGGGTGTGCCATCGGCGCAGATGACAACGCCCGAGTGCTGTGAGAAGCCCATGCCAACGCCGCCGCCGTGGTGCAGCGACACCCAGGTTGCGCCTGAAGCGGTGTTGACCAGCGCATTCAGAAGTGGCCAGTCGGACACCGCATCGGAGCCGTCTTTCATGGCTTCGGTCTCGCGGTTGGGGGAGGCCACAGAGCCAGAGTCCAGATGGTCACGGCCAATCACCACGGGCGCTTTCAGCTCGCCGCTGGCGACCATTTCGTTAAACGCCAGCCCCGCTTTGTGGCGGTCGCCAAGGCCGATCCAGCAGATGCGCGCGGGCAGGCCCTGAAAGGCGATGCGCTCGCGCGCCATGTCGAGCCAGTTGTGCAGATGCGCGTTCTCTGGGAAGAGCTCTTTCATCTTGGCATCGGTTTTGTAGATATCCTCGGGGTCACCTGACAGGGCCACCCAGCGGAACGGGCCGATACCGCGGCAGAAGAGCGGGCGGATATAGGCGGGCACAAAGCCCGGGAAGGCAAAGGCGTTTTCAAGGCCTTCGTCTTGGGCGACCTGTCGGATGTTGTTGCCATAGTCGAGCGTGGGCACGCCATCGTTCCAGAAATCGACCATCGCCTTGACGTGGACTTTCATTGAGGCGCGTGCAGCTGCCTCGACGGCCTTCGGGTCGCTCTCGCGCTTTTCGCGCCATTCGGCCATGCTCCAGCCTTGGGGCAGGTAGCCGTTGAGCGGGTCGTGTGCGCTGGTCTGGTCGGTGACGATATCGGGGCGAATGCCTCTGCTGTGAATTTCGGCGAAGATATCGGCGGCGTTGCCGAGAAGGCCGACAGACTTGGCTTCGCCAGCAGCGGTCCAGCGGGTGATCATCTCCATGGCCTCATCAAGCGTTTCGGCTTTCTCATCAAGATATCTGGTGCGAATGCGGAAATCGATGCTGTCGGGGTTGCACTCGACCGCAAGGCAGCAGGCGCCAGCCATAACCGCGGCCAGCGGCTGTGCGCCGCCCATGCCGCCCAGCCCGCCTGTGAGAATCCATTTGCCCTTGAGGCTGCCGCCGTAGTGCTGGCGGCCTGCTTCGGCAAATGTCTCGTAGGTGCCTTGAACGATGCCCTGCGTGCCGATGTAGATCCAGCTGCCAGCTGTCATCTGGCCATACATCATCAGGCCTTTTTTATCGAGCTCGTTGAAGTGATCCCAGTTGGCCCAATGGGGCACGAGGTTGGAGTTGGCGATGAGGACGCGGGGGGCGTCTGTGTGGGTTTTGACAATCGCCACGGGCTTGCCTGACTGCACCACCAATGTCTCGTCATCCTCAAGGTCTTTGAGGGAGGCGACGATGGTGTCAAAATCTTCCCATGTGCGCGCGGCGCGGCCGATGCCGCCGTAAACAACAAGCTCGTGCGGGTTTTCGGCCACGTCGGGGTGCAGGTTGTTCATCAGCATGCGCAGGGGCGCTTCTGTCATCCAGCTCTTTGTGTTGAGCTCTGTGCCTGTGGGCGGGTAGATATCGCGGGTGTTTTTACGTGGGTCGCTCATGTCGGGCTCCAGTTTTGCAGAGATGTGAGGATGTTTTTGAGGGGGATGCGCAGCGCTTCGGCCTTGGCTTTGTCATAGGCGAAGGGCGCGCTTTCTGTGGTGAGGTGGGTGGATTGGGCCAGCTCCATCTGGACGCTATGCCAGCCTTGGGTCGGGCGGCCATAGTGGCGTGTTGTCCAGCCGCCTTTGAAGCGGGCGTTGAGCACTGTGCTGTAGCCGCTGGCTTGGCAGGCGTCATAGACAAGGCTTTCGATGCTTTCTGCGCATGTCGTGCCATTGTTTGTGCCGATGCTGAAGTCGGGCAATTTGCCCTCAAAGAGGAACGGGATACGGGAGCGTATGGAGTGGCAATCATAGAGGATCGCGAAGCCGTGGCGTGCGGCTATGCGGGCCATCTCGGCCTCGATCGCTGCGTGATAGGGCGCGTGATAGGCGCGGCGGCGGGCCTCGATTTTATCTGCGGTTGGCTCCTGGCCTGCGCGGTAGATGGCTCTGCCGTCAAAGTCTGTGGTCGGGCAGAGGCCTGTTGTGTTCTGGCCCGGGTAGAGAGATGTGCCTGACGGGTCGCGGTTGGCATCAATCGCGTAGCGATGGATACGGGTGCGTATGGTTGTGACGTCGTCCACCAGCCCGTCATAGAGCCTGTGGATGTGCCAGTCGGTGTCGGCCAGCGCGCGCCCTGTGGCGTTGAGCTTTTCCGCGAGGCCTTCGGGCAGCTCTGTGCCCGTGTGGGGCAGGCCGAGCACGAGGGGGCTTTGGCCCTGAGTGATGTCAAGAAAGCTCATGTGGCTTGGCCTGCGAAGATACGTTTGTGCAACGGGTTGATGCCGATGCCGTAGGAGAGCTCGGCGGGGGTGGCCACATCCCAGATCGCAAGGTCGGCGCGTTTGCCTGCTTCCAGTGTGCCTGCATCGCTGAGGCCCAGAGCCTGTGCCGCGTGGCGGGTGACGCCTGCGAGCGCCTCGGCGGGCGTGAGGCCAAAGAGGGTGCAGCCCATGTTCATGGCAAGCAAAAGCGAGCCGAGCGGGGAGGAACCGGGGTTCCAATCGGTTGCGAGTGCCATGGGCACGGCATGGTCGCGGAAGGCTTGCACGGGGGGGCTTTGCGTCTCGTGGAGGGTGTAGAACGCGCCGGGGAGAAGCACGGCGACTGTGCCTGCGGCGGCGAGCGCGCGGGCGTCTGCCTCGGTGGCGTATTCCACATGATCGGCGGAAAGCGCGCCGTAGCGGGCGGCAAGCTGTGTGCCGCCGATGTTGCTGAGCTGTTCGGCGTGCAGCTTGACGGGCAGGCCGAGGGCGCGGGCCGCGTCAAACACGCGGGTGATTTGGGGCACGTCAAAGGCGATGCCTTCGCAGAAGCCATCGACCATATCGACAAGCCCTTCGGCGTGGGCGGCCCTGAGCGCGGGGAGGCAGACTTCGTCGATATAGCTGTCAGCCTTGGCACCTTTGGGCACGGCATGCGCGCCAAGGAAGGTTGTGGAGATCCGCAGGGGGCGCTTTTGGGCGAGCTGACGGGCGACGCGCAGCATTTTGAGCTCGGTCTCGTGGTCAAGGCCGTAGCCTGACTTCACCTCAATGGTGCTCACGCCCTCGGCGATCAGCGCATCGGCGCGGGGGAGCGCGGCTTTGAGCAGATCGGCCTCGCTGGTGTTGCGGGTGGAGGTGACGGTGGAGACGATACCACCACCCGCGCGGGCGACCTCCTCATAGGAGGCACCCTGCAGGCGCATCTCGAATTCGAGCGCGCGGTTGCCGCCGTGGACGATATGGGTGTGACAGTCGATCAGCGCGGGGGTGACGAGACGGCCCTCAAGGGAGGTGGCCTGTGCGCTTTGGTAGGCGGCGGGCAGCGCGGCCATGGGGCCGACCCATGTGATCTTGGCGCCTGTTGTGACGAGAGCGGCGCGCTCGATCAGGCCATAGCCCTCTGCATCAGGGTGCATCGTGGCGATGGTGGCCTCGGTGTAGACTTGGGGCGCTGACATATCACATCCTTGCTATAATCTGTTCTTATCAATAATATGTAGCTACATAAAAAGTCAACGATATCTCGATGGAGTTTCAGCAGTGACAGTTATTCACGCAAAACAGGCGCTTACCCCTCTGGGCTGGCAAGACAATGTGGCCGTTCATGTAGACGCTGCGGGGCGAATCGCAGCGGTTGGGCCGCAGGATGGTGCAGCCGATTGCGCGGTTGATCTTTTGCTGCCCGCGGCGGTGAACCTGCACAGCCATGCGTTTCAGCGGGCGATGTCGGGGCTGACAGAGATGCGCGGGCCTGACCCCTCTGACAGCTTCTGGACATGGCGGCGCTTGATGTACCGCTATCTTGACCGCCTCACGCCAGACGATATCGAGGCGATTGCGGCGCAGGTTTTTCTTGAGATGCTGGAGGCAGGCTATGCGGGTGTGGCCGAGTTCCATTATCTGCACCACGATGTGGGCGGCAAAGCCTATGGCAACCCTGGCGAGCTGAGCGAACGGATTGTGGCGGCGGCTGAGGGGGTGGGCATCGGCCTTACGCTTTTGCCTGTGCTCTACCAGTGGGGCGGCTGCGATGCGCGCCCGCTTCAAGGCGGGCAACAGCGTTTTGGCACCACGCCCGAGCAGTATCTGCGCCTGCATGAGGCAGCCACGCGGGCTGTGAGCGCGGGGCCTGCCGACTATGTGATTGGTGCGGCGCCCCACTCTTTGCGCGCGGTTGATGAGGCGGGGATGAGCGCTGTGCGCAGGCTGGGCGGGCCTATGCATATGCACCTGGCCGAGCAGGTGGCCGAGGTCGAGGAGGTGCTGGCACATAAAGGCGCGCGGCCCACGCAGTGGCTGTTGGACAACCACGATGTGGATGCGCGCTGGTGCCTTATTCACTGCACGCAGATGACGGCTGACGAAACCCGCGCATTGGCCGCAACGGGCGCTGTGGCGGGGCTTTGCCCCATCACCGAGTCAAGCCTCGGCGACGGGATATTCAACGGTGTGGACTATCTGGGCCACCAAGGGCGCATTGGCTTTGGCTCGGATTCCAACGTGCATATCGCCTATTTTGACGAACTGAAAACGCTGGAGTATTCGCAGCGCTTGCGCGACCGTTCGCGCGCCGCACTGGCGACAGCGGCGCAGTCAACGGGGCGCGTGCTTGTCGAGGCCGCTGCCCTAGGGGGCGCGCAGGCGGCCGGGCGGGCAGGCGGCGCGATTGCGGCTGGCCAGTGGGCCGATCTTGTGGGGGTGAGCACAGACAATGCGTGGCTGTGCAACCGCAAGGGCGATACGGTGCTGGACAGCCTTGTCTTTGGCGGGCACGGGCAGGCCTGTGTCCAAGATGTTTGGTCTGCGGGCCGACATGTTGTAAAGGATGGCCAACACGCCAAACGCGCCGAGACGGCGGCGCGATTCCAGAGCGTTGTCGAGAGATTGGGACAAGACATTTGAACACACAGCTACGCCGCAGTTGGCACGACATTCGCGATACATTGCAGGGGCGTATTTTTGACCGCACCTATCAGCCCGGCGACAAGCTGCCGCGCGATGAGGACATTGCCGAAGAGCTGGGCTGTGCGCGCTCAACCGTGCAACGCGCGATGCAGGATCTGGCGGATGCGGGCGTTGTGGAGCGCAAGCGCAAGGGGGGCACACATGTGCGCCCCGACCCTGTGACGCGGGCGACGCTCGACATTGCCATCACGCGCGTCGAGGTGGAGGCCAAAGGCGCGGCCTATGGCTACCAGCTTGTCTCGGCTGCGCGGGAGGTGACGCCGCTGTCGGTTGCGGCGAGTTTCGGGCTGAGCGCGCCTGAGGAGATGCTGCATGTGCAGGCGCTGCATCTGGCCGATCAGCGGGCCTATGTTTTTGAGGATCGCTGGGTGAGCCTTGTGAGCTGTGCGGAGATCGAGGCCATTGACCTGACACGGCAAAGCGCGAACGAATGGCTTGTGCGCAACAAGCCTTACAGCCGCTGTGATGTGCGGCTCTATGCGATAGAGGCCGATGAAACGCTGGCGGCGCGGATGGATGCCAAGGCGGGTGCGGCTTTGCTTGTGATCGAGCGGACAACATGGCTCAACGATGTGCCGATCACCTCGGTGCGCTCGGTGACAAAGCCGGGCTACCAGCTTCTGACGCAGTAGGCGCAGGGCTAGTGCGCGGAGGTTGTGCTTTGTCCGATTGTGTGCGGCGGCATGTATTTTAGCAGGTCGGCCTCTGAGGAGGGCTTGCTGAGGCGGCCCAATTCGCCGAGGCCTTCGGGGATGATGCCCAAGGTCGAGGTGTAGCCACTGAGAAAGACAAAGGGGATGCTGGCGGCTGCGAGCTGTTCGGCGATGGGCTGGCTTGTTTGGCCGTTGCCCAGATTGAAATCAAGAAAGGCAAAGGCAATGGCATGTTGGCGCATACAGTCCAGCGCCTCTTCTTGTGAGCCGCATATGTGGACATTTTCATATCCGGCTTTCTTGAGAACTTCGTCTATCACGACCGCCAGCATGAAATGGTCTTCGAGGATGAGCACGCCAAAATCTTGCACAATAATTACTCCGTACCTTTTAAAATGACAGCTCCTGCGAGGCTGCGAGTGCCCCTTCGGGAAGGTGGAACCGAACGCTGAATTGCATGCCGGTTTTGGTATAGTCGATGTGCACTTTCCCGTTGAGGTCGTGCTTGAGAACCCGCTCGATGACCAAGCTGCCAAAGCCGCGGTGGGAGGGTTTCTTGGTGATCTCGGGGCCACCTATCTCTTGCCATGAAATGGTGGCGAAGGTTTCGTCGCCCTCGACCTCTTTGGTGGTGCTGACCACAACGGAGCCGCTGTGCACAGAGAGAGAGCCGTATTTGGCGGCGTTGGTCATCAGCTCGTGAATGGCCATGCCCACGGAGAGGGCCTGCTCGGCGCTGAGCGACAGGTCGGGGCCTTCGAGTTTGATGCGCTTTTTGTTTTGCTGGGCAAAGGGCGCGCCCTCGTTTGTGACGATTTCTTTGAGGGAGGCTGTTGTCCAGTTGGATTGTGTCAGCAGGTCGTGCGTGCGCGATATGGCGGACAGCCGGCTTTCCAGCCGCTCTTGGTAGGTGAGCGGGTCGCTGATGTCGCGCAACAGGAGTCTGGAAATAGAGCTGATGATGGCGAGAGTGTTTTTGACGCGGTGCTGAAGCTCGCCCATGAGCAGTTTCTGGCGCGCGTTCTGGGCTTGGACGCGCTCCACCATCTGTGCTTGTTCGGTGACTTCCCGAACACAGGCGCCGACGGCAAAGACCGCTTCGTCCTGCCAAACGGGGTAGAAGTCACCGATCCAGTTGCGCATGACGCCGGGTGCGGCGTTGGTCTCGCCTGTGATCTCAAGGTTCAAGACAGGCTCGCCTGTTTCAAAAACCTTCGCATAGACCGAGCGGATGCGGTTTTCGATGTCGGGCAGAAGCTCTTCGAAGGTTTTGCCGATGTGCTCTTCGGGGGTAAATCCGTTGATCTGGGCGAGGCTTTCGTTGATGCGCAGCCAGCGCTGCTCTCTGTCCATGAGACAGAGGCCCACTGGCGTGGTGTCATAGAGGTTTTCCAGCTCGGCATATTGCCGCGCCATCTTTTGCTCGTTTTGGCGGAGCGTTTCTTCGAAGTTCTTGCGCTGGGTTATCTCGATAAAGGAGAGCACGTAGCCGTCGATGCGGTTGTCTGTGGTGCGGTAGGGCTTTACGCGCAGCAGGAATGTCTCGCCTGTGGCGTCGATGTGAACCTCGCGCTCAAGCGTCTGGAGTGTGGCGTCGACCTTGAGTGCGTCTTCTTGCAGCGATGGATAGTTGACGCGCGAAGACAGGTCGGCGATCGGGCGGCCGATGTCGCGGCGGCGGATGCCGAAGATGGTGCTGGTGGGCGGTGTAAAGTTGCGCACGCAGAATTCGCGGTCAAGAAACAGGACGGCAACGTCGGTGGATTCAAACAGGTTCTTCAGGTCGGAGTTGACGCGGGTGAGAAGCCTGTTGTTCTCCTGTAGCTCTGTGTTGACGGTCTCCAGCTCTTCGTTGATCGACTGTAGCTCTTCGCGCGAGGTTTCCAGCTCTTCATTGGATGACTGGAGCTCTTCGTTCATGCTCATCAGTTCTTCGTTGGTGCTCTTGAGCTCCTGACCTGATGTTTCAAAGTCTGACAGGGTCAGCGAGAGCTGTTTGCGAAGCTGGATGTTTTCAGCCTCAAGCGCGGTTTTGTCTTCGACCTCGCGCACGTTCATGGCATCGCTGAGGTCTGTGGTATCGGTTGTGCGCACTTTGTCGAGCACGAGGATAAAATCGGCCCCGCTTGGTGCGACTTCAACATCATAGATGACATGGCTCGGGCCATCGACGATGACCACGTTTTCAAACACCTGCCGTGACTTTGATGTTTTGGCGGAGAGCAGCGTGTTGCGCACGGGCTGTCTGAGCTCGGGGAGCAGGTAGGCATCTATCTGGGTGGAGGGCACGCCTTGGGCGGGCTGGACAAACTCTGTCATCCGCTTGGAGAGATAGATGATCGCGCCATCGCTTGAGACAAGCGCGAAGGGGGCGGCAAAGTCCTGTAGAAATTCGCGCTCAACCAGAGCTTCGCGCGAGACATCATATTTAAGTGTTTCTTCGATGGGGGGCAATCTCCTCGGGGTCTTGGAGCCTGACGGCAAGCGCTGCATATCTATCAGCGACGAGTAGGTGGATGGGGCTTCGTTGTTTTTCTTGAAAATGCGGTGGCGCTTGTCGAGCACCTCAAACATTTCATCCTCGCCAGCGAGCCCTTCGGAGGGGCCGAGAAACAGGCGCCCGTTAGGCTTTAGCGAGAAGTGAAACCGCGGAATGACGCTTCTCTGGATGTTGCTGGAAAGATAGATCAGCAGGTTGCGACAGGAGATCAGATCAAGCTTGGAGAAAGGCGGGTCTTGCAAGAGGTTATGCGGCGCAAAGATGCAGTTGTCGCGGAGCTTGGGAATGGCGCGATACTGGCCATTCTCGGCTTGGAAGAAACGGTCTTTGCGCGCCGCGCTCAGCTTGCTCACGGCGGCTGGCGAGAACATGCCCGCGCGCGCGGCAAAGAGCGAGGGTGTGTCGATGTCGGTTCCAAAGACTTGCAGCACGCGGCGGTCTTTGCGCGCTTCCATTTCTTCGGTGAAGAGCATGGCCAGCGAATAGGCTTCCTCGCCTGTCGAGCAACCGGGAACCCAGATGCGAAGGGTGTCGCCGCTTTCTTTGAGCAGGGGCAAGACGACCAGCTCGCGCAGCATGTCAAATGCGTCAGGGTCGCGGAAGAACTCGGTCACGCCGATGAGGAACTCTTGCGCCATCAGCTGTGCTTGTTGGTCGTCTTTGAGAATGGTCAGAAACTCGGAGACTTCGGAGACGCGCAGCAGGTTCATCCGCCGCTCTATACGCCGCACCAGCGTGCCGGGCTTGTAGTTTGAAAAGTCGTTGCCAGAGACCTCGGCGAGGCGCTCCGCGAGCTTGGGCAGAGATTTTTCAATGGCTTTTTTGATGTCGCGCGCGCTTGCCGGACTCGCCAGATTTTGGCGGTGGCGGATGATGTCTTCGATCCTGCGTGCGAGCTTTTCGCTGGGCAGGATGAAATCAACCAAGCCAGTGGCGATGGCGCTGTCGGGCATACCGGGGAAACGCGCGCCTATGCTTTCCTGAACAAGGGCAAAGCCGCCTGCGGCCTTGACCCGTTTCAGGCCTGAAGAGCCGTCTGTGCCCGTGCCAGACAGGACCACGCAATAGGCATCGCGGCCAAGGGCTGAGAGCGACGTGAAAAAAGTGTCAATCGGGCGATGCTGGCTGTCGTGGGTGTCGCGCTTGGTCAGTTTGATGTTCTGGCCGTCAAGCCCGCCCACTTGACCTGGCGGGATGACATAGAAGTGGTTGGACTCCAGCTTCTCTCCATCGACCGCCTGACGCACCGACAGGGGCGTCTCGCTTTGCAGAAGTTCGTGTAGAATAGACCTTTGGTCAGGGGCGAGGTGCTGGACGATCACATAGCCTGCGCCGCTGTAGGGAGAGGTTGTGCTGATGAAGGCTTTCAGGGCCTCAAGCCCGCCCGCAGACGCCCCTATTCCTACAATCGGGATTTCGGATGCTTTTGCCATGTGTCGGATCTTCCGCGTGATTATCTCGTTAGTATATATAGTTTTACTTTTGTTTAATACTTTAAACTTTTGCATACTCCTCAAAGTGTCGGGCTTTTCGAAAGTTTCGCGCGGTGTTTTGTCGCGCAATCGCGTTGGGGTTGTGGCGGGGCGCGGGATTGCCTTGTAGGTCGCTTGATAAATCACTTTGATTTACTTATTGACAGGAGAGTGTGAATCACCGACATACGGGGCCAAGTTTTCATGGCTCTGTTTGGGACGTTTATGTCGTTGGATGCACATACCAGCTCAGGTTCGCAAAAAGCGCCCGTCGGCGTGGAAGGGGCTGTGCGCGGCTCAAACCAAACGGGCGTGCGCGCTTACAACGAGCGCCTTGTGCTGTCGATCATCCGACAGGGTGGCCCGATGCCAAAGGCCGCTATCGCGCGCCTGACAGGGCTGTCGGCGCAGACGGTCTCTGTGATCATGCGGGCCTTGGAAGACGACGGCCTTCTCACCAAGGGCGCGCCCGTGCGCGGCAAGGTGGGGCAGCCCTCGGTGCCCATGGGGCTGGCGGCGGATGGCGCGTTCTTCCTTGGGCTAAAGGTGGGGCGGCGCGGCTCGGAGCTTTTGCTGAGCGACTTTGTGGGGGAGGTGCGCGCCCACCGCCGCAAGGCGCATGACCACCTGACCCCTGAGAACGCGGTGGCTTTTGCCAACGAAACCATTCGCGACTTTCTGGCCGCGCTGCCTGCGGCCAGTGTGGCGCGGGTCGCGGGCCTCGGGATCGCGCTGCCATTTCGGATGTGGGATTGGGTGAATGATGCAAAGCCTGCCACTGCGGGGCTTGCTGCGTGGCGCACGCGCGACATTGCCGCCGAGATCGGCGCGGCGTGGGACTTTCCTGTTTACCTGTGCAACGATGCCTCTGCGGCCTGCGGGGCCGAGCTTGTCTTTGGGGCGCAAAGCCGTGGGCAGGGCACGCCACGTGACTTTCTGTATGTCTATATCGGGTATTTCGTCGGGGGCGGGCTTGTGCTGGATGACATGCTCTACACGGGCAAGAGCGGCAATGCGGCAGCGCTTGGCTCTGTGCCGATTGTCACGCAATCGGGCGCGCGGTGCCAGCTTGTCGATGTGGCGTCTCTTGTGACGCTGGAGGAGATGTTGCACGCGGCGGGCCACGACAGCGCAGGTGTGTGGGAGCGGCAGGGCGACTGGACGGCAGATGCGGCTGTGCTTGAGGCTTGGCTTGATCAGGCGGCGCAGGGGCTGGCGCAGGCGATTGTGGCTTCGACCTGTCTGATTGATTTTACCTCGGTGCTGATTGACGGCTCGATGCCGCAAGAGGTGCGCGAGGCGCTTGTGGTGCGCACGCAGCGCGCCTTGGCCGCAGTGGCTGTGCCGGGGGTTGAGCACCCTGAGGTTGGCGCGGGCACGATTGGCTTTGATGCCAAAGCACTGGGTGCGGCGAGCTTGCCGTTGTCAGACCGGTTCCTTGTGGACCGCGACGCGTTTTTGAAAGGGTGAGCCGATGATACTGTGCTGTGGAGAAGCTTTGATCGACATGATCCCGACGCCCACACGCGGCGGGGCCGACGGCTTTGTGCCCCATTGTGGCGGCGCGGTTTACAACACGGCGATTGCCCTTGGCCGCCTTGGTGCGCAAACGGGGATGCTGACGGGGCTTTCAGGCGATATGTTCGGCCAGCTTTTGAGCGCGGGTTTGCGCGCCAGCCATGTGGATGTGAGCCATGTCATCACCTCGGAGCGCCCCACTACGCTGGCGTTTGTGCGGCTGGTGGACGGCCATGCCACGTATGAGTTTTATGACGAAAATTCGGCGGGGCGTATGCTGGAGCCGCGCGATATGCCTGTGCTTTCAGGCGAGGTTACGGCGCTCTATTTTGGCGGAATCAGCCTTGCTTGCGAGCCGGGGGCAGATGCCTATGCCGAGCTGCTGGCGCAAAACGGGCGTGGGCGCGCTGTGATGCTGGATCCGAACATTCGCCCCGGGTTTATCCGCGATATCGCGCGCTACCGTGCGCGGCTGGATCGTATGATCGCGCTCTCCGATATTGTGAAAGTATCCGATGAAGACCTCAACTGGATCACGCCTGAGCCTTTGTCGCTGCGCGAGAAAGTAGAGGGGCTTCTGGACAAGGGTGCATCTCTTGTCATCCTCACCCGTGGGGGGGAGGGCGCGACAGGGTTTATGGCGGGTGGCGAGGCGGTGCAGGTGCCTGCCGTCAAGGCCGAGATCGCCGATACCGTTGGTGCGGGGGATACGTTTAACGCGGGCGTTATGGCCAAGCTCTCCGAGCTGGGCTGTCTGCACAAGGCGGGGCTTGCCGGGCTCGCCCCCGAGGCTTTGCGCGCGGCTCTCACCCATGGCGCGCGGGTCGCGGCCATCACTGTTTCACGGGCGGGCGCGAACCCGCCTTGGGCGAGCGAGCTCTAAAGGGAGCTATGTTTATCTGGCCCCTTATTTACGGAAATGTTAGCGCTAACTTAGCGCCGAAAAGGAGACGATTATGACACTCAAGATTGCAATCAACGGTTTTGGACGTATCGGGCGCGGTGTTCTGCGCGCCCTGATCGAGCGGGGCGACAGCGAGATCGAGGTGGTGGCGATCAATGATCTGGCTCCTGCGGAAAATATCGCGCATCTGCTCAAGTATGACAGTGTCCACGGGCGTCTCGCCGCGCATGTCTGGGTTGAGGGCGATGTGCTGCATGTGGGCGCGCGGGCCATTCGCCTCACCGCGATCCGCACCCCTGAAGAGCTGCCTTGGGCCGATGTTGATGTGGCCTATGAATGCACTGGCCTGTTCACCGACCGCACGGCTGCGGCGCGGCATTTGGCCAATGGCTCAAAGCGGGTGCTGATTTCTGCGCCCGGGAAAGAGGCTGACCGTACGGTAGTGTATGGTGTGAACCACACCGAGCTGACCTCAGAGGATGTGATTGTCTCTAATGCGTCCTGCACAACCAACTGCCTTGCGCCTGTGGCGATGGTGCTTGACCGCGCATTCGGGATCAAGACAGGTTACATGACCACGATCCACGCCTTTACGGGCGATCAGCCCAGCCATGACACCAACCACAAAGACCTCTACCGCGCACGCGCGGCCTCTGTTTCGATGGTGCCGACGTCGACAGGGGCGGCCAAGGCCATTTCGCTGGTGTTGCCGCAATTGGCGGGCAAGCTGGAAGGCTCTGCTGTGCGGGTTCCGACTCCCAATGTCTCGATGGTTGATCTCTGCTTCATGCCCGAGCGCGCGGCCACGGCGGATGCGGTAAACGCAGCAATCGCCGAGGCCGCCGAGGGCGCGCTGGCGGGGGTTCTGTCCTATGAGGTTGATCCGCTGGTCTCGGTTGATTTCAACCATGATCCGCATTCGTCGTGCTTTGCGGCGGCGCAGACTTCGGTGACAGACGGCGGGATGATCCGTGTGGTGAGCTGGTATGACAACGAATGGGGCTTCTCCAACCGTATGCTCGACACCGGCGCGCGGATGGGTCGCTTGATGCGCGACACTGATATGCAGATGGCGAGCTGAGCGATGGTTTCCAGAGTTATTCCTGTCGAGCCGTTTGACCTCGTTGTGTTCGGGGCCAGCGGCGACTTGGCGCAGCGCAAGATTTTGCCGGGGCTGTTCCACCGCTTTGCTGTGGGGCAGATGCCTGAAGAGGCCCGCATCATCGGCGTGGCGCGCAGCGAGATGGATGAGGCGGGCTTTCGTGCTCAGGTGGCGGAAAGCCTCGCGGCATTTTCGCCCAGTGCGGCGGGAGATGCTGCGCTGGTGGCGACGTTTCTTGAAAAGATCAGCTATGTCACTGTCGACGCCACGGGCGATAGCGGCTGGGCCGAGCTTGGCGCAAAGCTGCGTGACGGTGTTGTGCGCGCGTTTTACCTCTCGGTGTCGCCTGCGCTGTTCGGGGTGATTGCGCAGAGCTTGCACGCTCACAAGATTGCCACGCCTGACAGCCGTATTGTGGTGGAAAAACCGTTTGGCCACGACCTGAAGTCAGCCGAGGCGCTCAATGCCGACTTGCGGCGCAGCTTTTCGGAAAGCCAGATTTACCGCATCGACCATTACCTTGGCAAAGAAACGGTGCAGAACCTTATGGCGCTGCGCTTTGCCAATGCGCTGTGGGAGCCGCTCTGGAACGCAACCCATATTGACCATGTTCAGATCACCGTGGCGGAAAGCCTCGGGGTGGATGGACGCGGCGAGTATTATGACAAGTCGGGTGCGATGCGCGATATGGTGCAAAACCACCTGATGCAGCTTTTGTGCCTTACGGCCATGGAGCCGCCCTCGAAGTTTACGCCCAATGCGGTGCGCGACGAGAAGGTAAAAGTGATCGAAGCGCTTGAGCCTGTTGGCCAGAGTGACATTGTGCGCGGCCAGTACCGCGCCAAGGGCGGTGAAGGCAGCTACCGTGACCATGCGGGCGATGCGCAGAGCCGCACCGAGAGCTTTGTTGCGATGAAGGTGAATATTGGCAACTGGCGCTGGGCGGGCACGCCTTTTTACCTGCGCACAGGTAAGAAGCTGCGGGCGCGAAGCTCGGAAATTGCTGTGGTGTTTCGCGATCCACCGCATATGATCTTTCCTGAAATGGAAGCGCGCCGTGGCAATGCGCTGATCATCAAGTTGCAGCCTGATGAGGGCATTACCCTGCGCAACACGATCAAGGAGCCGGGGCCTGGTGGCTTCCGCCTTGCCGAGGTGACGCTGGACATGACCTTTGCTGACGCGCTGGAGCATGAGACCGATGCGCAAGACGCCTATGAGCGCCTGATTATGGATGTGATCCGGGGCGATCAGACGTTGTTTATGCGCGGTGACGAGGTTGAGGCGGCATGGGCCTGGGCCGACCCGATTGTGAAGGGGTGGGAGAACACTGGCGCAAAGCCAGCTGAATATGACGCGGGAGGCGCGGGGCCGGATGATGCCCTTATGCTGCTGCACCGCGATGGCCGCCGCTGGCGGGAACTGAATTGAGAGGCACGGATATGACATTGAATTCGACCATTCACCGCGTGACAGAGCGGATCATTGCGCGCAGCGAAGGCCCGCGCGGAAAATACCTTGAGCATATGGCCGCCGCGCGCGCAAAGGGGCCTGCACGCGGGCACCTGTCGTGCAGCGGGCAGGCACATGCCTATGCCGCATCGGGCGATGACAAGGACAGGCTGAGCGATGGCAGCTCGGGCAACCTTGGTATTGTCACGGCCTATAATGACATGCTGTCAGCCCATCAGCCCTTTGCGCCTTATCCTGATGTCATCAAGGCGGCTGTGCGCGAGATCGGCGGGACAGCGCAGGTTGCGGGCGGTGTGCCTGCGATGTGTGATGGCGTGACACAGGGCGAAGCGGGCATGGAGCTTTCGCTCTTTTCGCGTGATGTGATCGCTCTGGCGGCCTCTGTCGCGCTGAGCCACAACACATTTGATGCCGCCGTCTTCCTTGGTGTCTGTGACAAGATCGTGCCCGGGCTGGTGATTGCGGCGCAGGCGTTTGGACATTTGCCTGCGGTCTTTTTGCCAGCAGGGCCGATGACAAGCGGGCTGTCTAACGACGAGAAGGCCAAGGTGCGCCAGCAGTTTGCGGCGGGCGAAGTGGGGCGCGATGCGCTTATGGCGGCCGAGATGGCAGCCTACCACGGCCCCGGCACGTGCACGTTTTATGGCACGGCCAACACCAACCAGATGTTGATGGAATTCATGGGGATGCATCTTCCCGGTTCAAGCTTTGTCAGCCCGAATACACCGTTGCGCGAGGCGCTCACGCGCTATGGCGCGCAGCGGGCCTTGTCGCTGAGTGCTTTGGGCGAGGTCTACACGCCGACCTGCGATATTCTGGATGAGCGGGCCTTTGTGAACGGGATCGTCGGGCTGAATGCAACGGGCGGCTCGACCAACCTGTTGATCCACCTTGTGGCAATGGCGCGGGCTGGCGGGATCATCCTTGATTGGGAAGACTTCTCCGAGATTTCGGATGTGACGCCGCTTATGGCGCGGGTCTATCCCAACGGTTTGGCCGATGTGAACCATTTCCACGCCGCAGGCGGGCTTGGGTATATGATCGGTGATCTGCTCAAAGAGGGCTTCTTGCACCCAGATGTAAAGACTGTCGCGGGGGAGGGGCTTGAGCACTACACGAAAGACCCTGTCTATGCCGATGGCGCGCTGTCTTGGAGAGATGGCCCTGTTGCGAGCCTGAACGACCGCATCTTGCGCCCCTCTGCTGATCCGTTCCAGCCAACGGGCGGCTTGAAGCGCATGTCTGGTTCGCTTGGCACGGCGGTGATGAAGGTCTCGGCTGTTGCGCCAGAGAACCGTATTGTGGAAGCACCCGCGCGCGTGTTTGCAGACCAGGAGTCTGTGAAGGCTGCGTTCAAGGCCGGTGAGTTTACGGGCGACACTGTTGTGATCGTGCGCTTTCAGGGGCCGAAGGCCAACGGGATGCCCGAGCTGCACAGCCTGACGCCGCTTTTGTCGATCTTGCAGGGCAAGGGCTACAAAGTGGCGCTGGTGACAGACGGGCGTATGTCGGGCGCGTCGGGCAAAGTGCCCGCGGCGATCCATGTTTCGCCAGAGGCTGTTGACGGCGGGCCGATTGCACGGGTGCAGGACGGGGACATCGTGCGTGTGGATGGCGAGGCGGGGACGCTTGATATTCTGGCCGAGGGCGTTGATGCGCGCGCCGATGCCACGGCTGACCTGTCGTCGGCACAATGGGGCACGGGGCGCGAGCTCTTTTCTATGTTCCGCAACACAGTCGGCGCGGCCACGGATGGCGCCAGTATATTTGGAGAGTAACTCATGATCCTATCCCCCAAAGAGGCGAGTGCACGCACCCGCGAAATTTGTGCGATGGCCCCTATTGTGCCTGTGCTTGTTGTACATGACGCGGGCAAAGCGCGGGCTTTGGCCGAGGCGCTTGTGGCGGGTGGCTTGCCTGCGCTGGAAGTGACATTGCGCACGCCTGCCGCGCTTGCTGCGATCTCGGCCATGGCCGAGGTGAGCGGCGGACACGTGGGGGCTGGCACGTTGATCACCCCTGAAGATGTGCGCGCAGCCAAGGCCGCTGGCGCGACATTTGGTGTGTCGCCGGGGGCAACAGACGAGCTTCTGGCCGCCTGCGAGGCCGAGGGCCTGCCGCTTTTGCCCGGGGCTGCCACGGCCAGCGAGGCGATGCGGCTTCTGGCGCGGGGCTATGACATGCTCAAGTTTTTCCCGGCCGAGGCTTCGGGCGGTGCGCCTGCGCTCAAGGCGATTGGCGCGCCTTTGCCCCAGATCCGCTTTTGCCCCACAGGGGGCGTAAGCCCTGACAATGCCGAGACATATCTCAGCCTGCCCAACGTGCTCTGCGCGGGGGGAAGCTGGGTTGCGCCGCAAGCCATGGTCGACAAGGGCGACTGGGCGGGAATAGAGGCGCTGGCGCGTGCGGCGGCACAGCTGGGCCAGCCGTCATGACAGGGCTTTGGGAGCAGCTTGCCGCCAACCGAGCCGAAACGTCAGAGCGCAAGATCGTCTCCTTGCTGGAAGATTCTGCGCGCTTTGATCAGTTTGCTGCAGAGGCGGATGGCTTGCTGCTGGATGCGTCAAAAACCAACATCGACCCAGCGGCGCTGGCGCTTTTGATGGAGCTTGCCGAGGCCGCGGGCGTGACCGAGAAGCGCGCGGCGATGTTTGCGGGGGAGAAGATCAACGAGACCGAGGGGCGCGCTGTCTTGCACACGGCGCTGCGCGCAGACGATAGCGCGCCGCTCATGGTTGATGGCGCTGATGTGCGCCCTGCGATTGCCCAGACGCTTGCGCGTATGGAGGCCTTTGCAGAGGGCGTGCGCGAGGGCACAATTGCGGCGCAAAACGGCGCGCGCTTTACCGATGTGATCAACATCGGGATTGGCGGCTCTAACCTTGGGCCTGTGATGGCGACGCTTGCGCTGGCTCCCTATCATGACGGGCCGCGCTGCCACTTTATTTCCAACGTTGATGGCGCCCATGCGGCTGATATTTTGCAGGGGCTGAACCCTGAAACGACGCTGGTGATTGTGGCGTCAAAGACCTTTACCACGATTGAAACCATGACCAACGCCGAGACGGTGCTTGACTGGTTGGGCGCGGGCGTGGGGCCAGAGATTGGCGCGCATCTGGCGGCTGTTTCGACCGCGCTTGAGCTGACGGCCAATATGGGCATTGCGCCTGAGCGGGTGTTTGGCTTTGCCGACTGGGTCGGTGGGCGCTACTCGCTTTGGGGGCCTGTGGGTCTGCCGATTATGTTGGCAGTGGGGGCTGAGGATTTCCGCGCGTTTCTCGCGGGGGCGGGGGCAATGGACCGTCACTTTGTGAGCGCTCCTTTGGCGCGCAACCTGCCGATGCTGCTGGCGCTGGTCGGGATCTGGCATCGCAACATCTGCGGCTATGGCACGCGGGCTGTCTTGCCCTATGATCAGCGGTTGTCGCGGCTGCCCGCTTACTTGCAGCAGCTTGATATGGAGAGCAACGGCAAGAGCGTGGGCCTGAACGGTGCAGCGCTGGCGCAGAAATCCGGGCCTGTGGTCTGGGGCGAGCCCGGCACAAACGGGCAGCACGCGTTTTACCAGCTGTTGCACCAAGGCTGTGATGTGATCCCTGCGGAGTTTCTGATTGCCGCGGAGGGGCATGAGGCGGGACTTGCGCAGCATCATGCGCTGCTGAAGGCCAACTGCCTGGCGCAATCAGAAGCGCTGATGGTGGGGCGCTCTCTTGAGACGGCGATGCAGATTGCGGCGGATCTGGGCTTTGAGGGCGAGGCGCAGGCGCGGCAAGCTGCGCAGCGTGTTTTTGCAGGCAACCGCCCCTCTGTGACGCTGGCCTATCAGAAGCTTACACCCTTTGTGCTGGGCCAGATCATCGCGCTTTATGAACACCGTGTGTTTGTTGAAGGGGTGATCTGGGGGATCAACTCGTTTGACCAATGGGGCGTGGAGCTTGGCAAAGAGCTGTCCAATGCGCTTTTGCCCATGGTTCTGGGGGCATCGGCCGAGGGCAAGGATGCTTCGACCCGTGGTCTTTTGGCCAAGCTGACAGGCTGATTTTCCACGCTTTTTGACCAAGCTATCAAGCCCGCTCTTTTGTATGCAAAGGATGCGGGCTTGTCTTTTGGGCCAGAGTGATCATATTTGAGAAATATTTACTCGCGTAGTGTTTGGGGAAACTTTCGGGAAAGCGTATTTTGCAGAAAATCAAAAACATGGAAGAGTTTGCAGCGGTGAGCGGCATTTCGCGCCCCACGCTGTCCAAATACTTCAACGATCCAGAGAGCGTGCGCCAATCCACCCGGGAAAAGGTCGAGCTGGCGCTGACGCAATATGACTACCGGCCCAATGTTTATGCGGTGAACCAGAACCGACGTACGACGCGTAACATTGGCGTGGTGCTGCCCAACCTTGCAGACCCGTTTTTCTCCGAGATCGGACGTGTTGTAGAGCTTGCCTGCCTTGCGGCGGGCTATAGCCCCATATTGATGAGCTCCCACGGGAACCCCGAGCAGGAAAGCCGCAACCTTGAAGCGCTGCGCTCGCTCAAGCCTGCGGGTGTCTTGTTTGCGCCTTTTGGCCGAGTGTCTGACCGCAAGGAGATCGAGCACTTTAGCAAAGATGTGCCTGTGGTGCTGTTTGACGCCAATGTCGACGGGCTGTGCGAGGCTTTTGTGGGCACAGATAACTTCCAGAGCGTTGATCTGATCGTTGAATATCTGTGCCGCAGTGGTCAGCCGCCCTGCCTGTTTGAGATGAAATCACCGCTGAACCCGAATGCCAACAAGCGCCGTCAGGCCTACCTCGAGAGCATGGGGCAGCACGGATTTGAGGCGCATATCTATCAGGTCGAGGGCGAGGGCTGGGGCTTTGAGGAGATCGGGCGCTCGGAGGGGGGGCGGCTGCTTTATGAAGGCCGCTTCAAGACCGACACGATCTTGTGCAGCAATGACCGCCTTGCCATCGGGATGCTTTCGGCGGCGTATAATCTGGGCATCCGCGTGGGCCATGGCGAGGGGGCTGCGCTGCGAATTGCGGGGCATGATGACCACCCGTTCTCGCGCTTTACCTCTCCGTCTCTGACGACGATTGCGCAGGATTATGAAGCGATTGCGAATCGCGCAGCGAACACGCTTTTCAGGATATTGGACACAGGCGAGCGCCTTGCAACGCGTGAGGAGACCCTCTTTGAAGGCTCTCTTGTGATGCGGGACTCTGCGTAAGGGCTTGTTAAAGTAGATGTTTACATCAATTCTTTACGCGCGTTAAAATAATATTGACCTCGCGTTACTGTTTGCTCTACCTTCGGTCTATCATCCCGAATTGGAGGACTACGGATGTCTATCAAGACAAAACTATTTGCAGCCACGGCTATGTCGCTTGTCAGCGCCAGCGCCCTGATGGCTGAGACGATCACAATCGCCACAGTTAACAATGGCGACATGATCCGCATGCAAGGCTACACAGACGATTTCACAGCCAAGACCGGCCATGAAGTTGAGTGGGTCACGCTTGAGGAGAATGTTCTGCGCCAGCGTGTCACGACGGACATCTCGACCAAGGGCGGGACTTTCGACATCATGACCATCGGCATGTATGAAACGCCGATCTGGGGGGCAAACGGCTGGCTTGTTGGCCTGAACGACCTGAGCGCCGACTATGATGCAGCTGATATCCTGCCTGCAATGGCTGGTGGTTTGAGCCACGATGGCACGCTTTTTGCGGCGCCTTTCTACGGCGAAAGCTCGATGATAATGTATCGTACCGACCTTATGGAAGCGGCTGGCATGGACATGCCTGACGCGCCAACATGGGAGTTCATCCGCTCGGCGGCTGCGGCCATGACCGACCGCGACAACGACATCAACGGCATCTGCCTGCGTGGCAAGGCCGGTTGGGGCGAGGGCGGTGCTTTCATCACAGCGATGTCCAACTCTTTTGGCGCGCGCTGGTTTGACATGGACTGGAACGCCCAGTTTGACACAGACGCCTGGGCCAACACGCTCAACTTCTACAAAGGTATGATGGATGAAAGCGGCCCTGCGGGCTATGCGGCGAACGGGTTTAACGAAAACCTCTCGCTCTTCCAGCAAGGCAAATGCGGCATGTGGATTGATGCCACAGTTGCGGCGTCTTTTGTGACAAACCCCGACGACTCGACTGTTGCTGACAAAGTCGGCTTTGCGCTTGCGCCTGACAACGGCCTTGGCAAACGCTCCAACTGGCTCTGGGCATGGGCGCTTGCGATCCCTGCTGGCACGCAAAACGAAGCGGCTGCCAAAGAGTTCATCGAGTGGGCAACGTCAAAAGACTATATCGAGCTTGTGGCTGCAAACGAAGGTTGGGCCAATGTGCCTCCCGGTGCGCGCACGTCGCTCTATGAGAACCCGGAGTATCAGAAAGTGCCATTTGCACAGATGACACTGGACTCGATCCTGTCGGCTGACCCGCAGAACTCGACTGTAGAGCCTTCGCCCTATGTGGGTGTGCAGTTCGCGGCGATCCCCGAGTTTGCAGGGATTGCGACAGAAGTGAGCCAGGAGTTCTCGGCGGCTTACGCTGGCCAGCAGACTGTTGAAGAAGCGCTTGCCAAAGCACAAGACATCACCAACGAGGCGATGGAAGCTGCGGGCTACCGCTAACGGCGCAAGACTGGGGGTGGCGCATTGCGCCGCCCTTACCCCGCCACCCCATTTCAAAATATGTTATCGATGATCTGAGGCGGCATTTGTCCGCAAACAGAGGAGATATGCCCCATGGCGACTCATCACTCCCGATCAGCGGCGCGCCTTATGATGGCTCCGGCGGTGGTTCTACTTCTTGGGTGGATGCTCGTCCCCCTGACAATGACACTCTATTTCTCGTTCAAGAAATATCTGCCCCTGCGGGGCGGTGACCTTGGATGGGTGGGCTTTGACAACTACGTGCGCTTTGTCTCTTCGAGCGCCTTCTGGCCCTCGGTGATGACCACACTGACGATTGTGGGCGGTGTGCTTCTGATCACCATCATTTTCGGTGTGTTGCTGGCGATTTTGCTCAACCAGCCGATGTGGGGGCAGGGCTTTGTGCGCATCCTTGTGATTGCGCCTTTCTTTGTCATGCCGACGGTTTCGGCCTTGGTGTGGAAGAACATGTTTATGGATCCCAACTATGGCCTTCTGGCGCATCTTTGGGAGTTTTTCGGCGCGCAGCCTGTTGAGTGGCTCAGTCAGGCTTCACTCACCTCGATCGTGATGATCGTTTCGTGGCAGTGGCTGCCCTTTGCGACGCTAATTTTGCTGACAGCCATCCAGTCGCTCGACAGCGAACAGCTGGAGGCCGCAGAGATGGACGGGGCGCCTGCGCTCAAGCGGTTTGCCTTTATCACCATGCCGCATCTTGGCCGCGCGATTACGGTTGTTCTGCTGATCCAGACGATCTTCTTGCTGTCGATCTTCGCGGAAATCTTTGTCACCACGGGCGGTGCTTTTGGCACCAAGACCCTGACATATCTCATCTTCCAGCGCGTGCTGGAAAGCCAGAACGTGGGCCTCGGCTCGGCGGGCGGCGTCTATGCAATCATTCTCGCCAATATCGTTGCCATCTTCCTGATGCGCATCGTTGGCAAGAACCTGGACAAATAAGGAGGGCATCATGGCACGCGCAATTACCCAACAACGCAAGGTCATCAACACCGCCGCCGCATGGGCCGTTGGCTTGTTGATCTTCTTTCCGATCCTCTGGACGATCCTGACCAGCTTCAAGACCGAGGCGCAGGCGATTGCCGATCCGCCCATCTTCCTCGGGTTTGACTGGACGCTGGAAAACTACGCAGACGTTCTTGAGCGCTCAAACTATGGCCGCTTTTTGTGGAACTCGATCATCATTGCGGGGGGCTCCACCTTTCTCGGTATCCTGATTGCTGTGCCTGCGGCGTGGTCGATGGCTTTTGTGCCCTCAAAGCGCACCAAGGATATCCTGCTTTGGATGCTCTCGACCAAGATGCTGCCAGCGGTGGGGGTGCTTTACCCGATCTATCTGATCTGTATTCAGTTCGGCATTCTGGACAGCAAGATCGCTCTGGTTTTTATTCTGATGCTGATCAACCTGCCGATCATTGTCTGGATGCTTTACACCTACTTCAAAGAGATCCCCGGCGAGATCCTTGAAGCGGCGCGGATGGATGGTGCGAGCCTGAAGGAAGAGGTGCTTTATGTGCTGACGCCTATGGCCATTCCCGGCATTGCCTCGACCATTTTGTTGAACGTCATTCTGGCCTGGAACGAGGCCTTCTGGACGCTCAACCTGACAGCGGCCAAGGCGGCTCCGCTTACGGCCTTTATTGCCAGCTACTCAAGCCCTGAGGGCCTGTTTTATGCCAAGCTGAGTGCGGCTTCGACAATGGCAATTGCGCCAATTCTTATCCTTGGCTGGTTCAGCCAGAAACAACTCGTCAGCGGCCTCACCTTCGGCGCTGTGAAATAAGGAAGGACCAGAAAATGGGACAAATCAAACTCAGCCAGGTGTCAAAACGCTTCGGTGAAGTGGAAGTTATTCCGCCGCTTGATCTCACGATTGAAGATGGTGAATTTACGGTGTTCGTCGGCCCTTCGGGCTGTGGTAAGTCAACGCTTCTGCGCCTGATTGCTGGGCTGGAAGACATCACTTCAGGGCATATCGAAATTGACGGGGCCGACACAACCTATGTGCCCCCTGCCAAGCGCGGCCTTGCGATGGTTTTCCAGTCATATGCGCTTTATCCGCATATGTCGGTGAAGAAGAACATCGCCTTTCCGATGCGCATGGCAAAGGTGCCGCTTGAGGAACAGGAGCGCCGTATTGCGGCGGCAGCCGAAGCCCTCAACCTGACCGATTACCTCGACCGCCGCCCGGGCCAGCTTTCGGGCGGGCAGCGCCAGCGGGTGGCCATTGGCCGTGCGATTGTGCGTGAGCCGCAGGCGTTCCTGTTTGATGAACCCCTGTCCAACCTTGATGCGGCCTTGCGTGTCGGGATGCGGATGGAGATTTCGGAACTGCACAAGAAGCTGAAAACCACGATGGTTTATGTGACCCACGATCAGGTTGAAGCGATGACGATGGCGGATCGTATCGTGGTGTTGCGCGCGGGGTTCATTGAGCAAGTGGGTAGCCCGCTTGAGCTTTATCACAAGCCTTGCAACGAGTTTGTGGCTGGTTTTATCGGCTCTCCCAAGATGAACCTGATCAAGGGTGAGGAAGCGGCCAAACATGGTGTTGCGACCATCGGTATCCGCCCTGAGCATGTGGATGTGTCCTCAACCGAAGGCACTTGGAAAGCGACTGTGGGCGTGGCCGAGCACCTCGGTTCTGATACCTTTTTGCACATTCATGGCGTGCCGGGGTGTGACCCGATGACTGTGCGCGTGGATGGCGAGCTGCCTGTGAAGCACGGCGACGAGATATTCCTGACGCCGCAGCTTGATAAGCTGCATAAGTTTGATGCGCAGGGACTGCGGGTAGACTGATGCGGCTGGCGGGGAAGACGGCTCTGATCACGGGGTCTGCCCGAGGGATCGGGCGGGCATTTGCTGCACGCTATATCGCCGAGGGCGCGCGCGTTGTGATTGCCGATATCAACATATCTGCGGCCGAGGCCACGGCAGCTGAGCTGGGCGAGGGAGCGATTGCGCTGGAGCTTGATGTGACCCGTCAGGCCAGCATCGACGCTTGTGTGGCGGCGGCTGTGGCCGAGCTTGGGCAGATTGATATTCTGGTCAACAACGCGGCAGTGTTTACCGCTGCGCCTCTTGTCGAGATCAGCCGCGAAGACCATGCCCGCGCTTTTGACATCAACGTCACAGGGACGCTCTTTATGATGCAGGCGGTGGCGCGCCAGATGATTGCGCAGGGCGTGCGCGGCAAGATCATCAACATGGCCAGCCAAGCGGGGCGGCGCGGTGAGCCGCTTGTTGCGGTCTACTGCGCGACCAAGGCCGCTGTGATCAGCCTCACCCAGTCTGCCGGGCTGAACCTGATTGAACATGGCATCAACGTGAATGCGATATCGCCCGGTGTGGTGGATGGCGAGCACTGGGATGGTGTGGATGCTTTCTTTGCAAAGCACGAGAACAAGCCGCTTGGCCAGAAGAAGGCCGAAGTGGGCGCTGCCGTTCCGTATGGGCGGATGGGGCGCGCGGACGATTTGACGGGTATGGCCGTTTTTCTGGCGAGCAGCGACAGCGACTATGTCGTTGCACAAACCTATAACGTGGACGGTGGCCAATGGATGAGCTGATTTCACTTTCCAATGCAACTCTGGGGACGCTTCAGGTCGCGCATCCGCGCTATGACCGTGGGGCGCTGACGCCAGGCATTGTGCATATCGGGGTGGGCAATTTTCACCGCGCGCATCAGGCATGGTATCTGCACCGCCTCATGCAAGAGGGGCTGGCGCGGGATTGGGCCATTATTGGGGCGGGTGTGCGCCCCTATGATGCGGCAATGCGCGAAAAACTACTGGCGCAAGACTGCCTGACAACGTTGATCAAGCTCGACCCTGCCGAAAGCGCGGCCGAGGTTGTCGGCTCTATGATTGACTATCTGCCGATTGAAGAGGGCAATGGCGCGCTGATTGCGCAGATGGCTACGGCAGCGATCCGCATCGTCGCGCTTACGGTCACAGAGAGCGGCTATTTCATTGACCCTGTGACCAAGGGCTTTGATGCGCACCATGCTGATATCCGGCATGATGCGGCCAATCCGCTGACACCACGCACAGCCTTTGGGGCGATGGTTGCCGCGCTCAAGCTGCGCCGTGAGGCGGGGCTAGGGCCGTTTACAGCCCTGAGCTGTGACAACCTGCAAGGCAATGGTGACATATTGCGCCAAACCGTTGTTTCGCTTGCGCGTTTGTCTGATCCTGCGCTGGCTGACTGGATTGCGGCGCAAGTGAGCTTTCCCAACTCGATGGTGGATTGCATTGCGCCAGCCACGGGGCCTAGCGAAATAGCGCTGGTGCAGGGGTTTGGCATCGATGATGCCGTGCCTGTGACCCATGAAGCCTATCGCCAGTGGGTGATTGAAGACGATTTCTGCGCAGGCCGCCCTGACTGGGACAAGATCGGCGCGACCTTCTCTGATGATGTGCATTCCTATGAAGCGATGAAGATCCGCATTCTGAATGCGGGGCACCAAGTGCTTGCCAATGTGGGGGAGGTTCTCGGGATCGACACGATTTCTGGCTGTATGGCGCATCCGCTGATTGCGGGGATGTTTCGTAAGGTGCAGGCTGACGAGATCACCCAGACGGTTGCGCCTGTGCCGGGGGTCACGCCTGAGGCGTATCTGTCGCTCATCGAAACACGCTTTGCCAACCCGCGTATTGTCGACACCACGCGGCGGGTGGCCTTTGACGGCTCGGCGCGCCACACGGGGTTTGTGCTGCCCATTCTGCGCGACCAGCTTGCTGCGGGGCGCTCGGTTTCGGGGCTTGCTCTGGTGGAGGCGCTCTGGGCGCGTATGTGTGCCGGCACGCGCGAGGACGGCAGCGAGATTGCGCCCAATGATCCGCAATGGAGCGCTTTGACCGAGGTGGCAAAGGCTGCCAAAGCTGCGCCCCGCCACTGGCTGGCCCAAGAGAGCCTGTACGGCGACTTGGCCGGGGCCGAGCCTTTTGCAGCGGCCTTTGAGCAGTGGCTTTTGCTGATATGGGAGCAGGGCTGCGAGGCGGCTTTGAGCGCCTATCTTGCGCAAGCGCCAGCTGCTCCGGAAATGGCCCACAGCCAATAGAGAAATGTGTTGCGTGATATGAACACAGATGCACTGCTTGAGCTGATCAAAGCCCGCGCTTCGGGGTGTGCCCGCTATCTTGTTGCGATTGCAGGTGCGCCCGCTTCTGGCAAGACAACGTTGGCGGCAGAGCTTGCCTCAAAGCTCGGCCCAAGCGCGTCCGTTCTGCCGATGGACGGATTTCACCTTGATAATTCGATCTTGCGAGAGCGTGGCCTCTTGGCGCGCAAAGGCGCGCCCGAGACGTTTGATGCGCTAGGGTTTGTGGAGCTGTTGGAGCGTGTGCGTCGCACGCCCGTGGTGGGCTATCCGACATTTGACAGGCAAGCCGATTGCGCGCGCGCTGACGGTGGGCAGGTGAGCGCAAGCACCCGTATTGTGCTGGTGGAAGGGAACTATCTCTTGCTGCGCACAGCGCCTTGGGCGGCACTTGAGGGGCTGTTTGATTTGACGGTGTCTCTTGAGGTGGCACGCGACGAACTTGAACGCCGCCTGATTGCCCGATGGCTGAAATACGGACTGCCCCCCGAGGCGGCGCGTGCGCGGGCTTTGGACAACGACATGAAAAACGCAGATTTTGTCGCAGCGCATGCGCGGGCGGCTGATATTGTGCTTGGGCCTTTGGGGTGAGCCAGGCGGCGTTATCTGCTTTCACAAAAGCATCAGAGGCAGTAGGCAACGCTATCTTTACAGGAGCGCGGCCACATGGCGCAGAAATCTACCATCTACAAAGTTGAGCTGTCTGTGTCGGACATGGACCGCCACTACTATGAAAGCCACAAGCTGACCGTCGCCAAGCACCCGTCAGAGACAGACGAACGGCTGATGGTGCGCATTCTGGCGTTTGCGCTCAACGCGCATGAGCATTTGGAGATGACAAAGGGCCTCTCGACAGATGACGAGCCTGATATCTGGCAGAAGAGCTTGAGTGGTGAACTGGATGTTTGGGTGGCTTTGGGGCTGCCCAGCGAGAAAATCTTGCGCCAGTCCTGCGGCAAGGCCAAGCAGGTGGTTGTCTATTGCTATGGCGGGCGCACCGCCGAGATGTGGTGGGACAAAGTCAAAAACAGCACCACGCGCTTTGACAACCTCAAAGTCGTGAACCTGAGTGAGCAGAACACTCAAGCCTTGGCCGAGCTTGCCAGCCGCTCGATGCAGCTCCAGGTGAACATTCAGGACGGTGAAGTGATGGTCAGCCTTGAAGGCGGCACCGTCTATGTGACGCCTGAGGTGTTGAAGTAAACCGCGCTTTGACGGGTCGGCGCGGCCAGCACAGCCTTTCGCCCATGAAAAAGGCCGCTCAAAGCGGCCTGTTCATTTCTAAACACGTGTTTAGATGGCGGAGGAGGTGGGATTCGAACCCACGGAGGGCGTTAACCCTCGTCGGTTTTCAAGACCGGTGCATTCAACCACTCTGCCACTCCTCCGACGCGGCTTCCATAGCCTGAGATTGCGGCGGTGAAAACCACAAAAATACAGTTTGATGCGAGATTTTTTTGCTGCTGACGAAAGAGGCGACAAATTCGGTGACGAATTTACGCCGATTGTGAAGCGCAGACTTTTCATAAGCGGCCTAAAACGCTAAGCTCATGGGCAATGCGCATGAAAAAGCGCGAAATGTGGTGAGAGCGGGCTGAGCACAGAAAAGCCTGACGATATTTTGGCAGAGAGCAGTATGCAGAAACAAATTTCTATCGCGACACAGGCTTTAGTGGGCAAAGCGGCGCGCACGCGGCGGATTGGACTTGTGCTTGGAGCGGCGCTTGTTTTGGCCGGATGTGAAGAGGGGCAGCAATTTGCGCTGTTTCAACCCAAACCGCAGGCTGAGGCTGGCACAGCCCAAGCGGGCGTTGCCCAGAAGACAGTGGAGCGGGATGTCGAGGCCCCTGAAGTGTTTCAGGTCAATGAAGCGGGCCTTTGGGACGGACGTCCATCGCTTGGTGGTGTTTGGGTTGCGCACCCTGAGGTGAAAGAGCCTGAGCGCGTGATTATCCGGAACCCTGCCAACGGCAAGTTTGTTGTGGGGGCCTTGTTCCGCCGTGAGCGCGAGAACCCTGGCCCGCGCTTGCAGATTTCATCTGATGCTGCAGAAGCGCTCGGTATGCTTGCGGGCGCGCCCAAGGAGCTGAACGTGACGGCTCTGCGCCGTGAGGAAGTGGCTGTTGAGGCCGAAGAGGGCGCAGGAACCGGGCTGAGTGAGCCTGAGTTTGTTGCGGAAACCTCGCTTGACCCGATCGAGAGCGCGGGTGCTGCGATTGATGCGGCAGAGAGCGCTGCGACGGCTTCGTCTGTGGTCGCGCCTGCTACCCCTGCACCTGTGGCCTCGTCTCTTGCCAAGCCCTATGTGCAGATCGGGATTTTCAGTGTTGAGAAAAACGCCAACAACACGGCAACCGCGATGCGCACTGCCGGGATGATACCGACAGTGAAGCAGCAAAGCCTCAATGGCAAAACCTTCTGGCGCGTGATTGTGGGGCCTGCACAGAGCAAGTCTGACTTGGCGCAGCTGACCAAGAAGGTCAAAGGCCAAGGCTTTAGCGACGCTTATGCGGTGAAAAACTGACATACCTACCGATGGAGGCGCTTATGATGCGCACGGTTTTATTGACACTCGGATTTGTCGCGGCGCTCGTTGGCGCCCCGGCCAAGCTTGTGGCGTTTGAAACGCAGGCGACATCTGCTTTTGTCCTGGATCACTCAACAGGGACGGTCCTGCTGTCCAAAGACGCTGATGTGCCTTTGCCACCAGCCTCGATGAGTAAGCTGATGACGCTTTACGTGGCGTTTGAGGCCGTGCGCGACGGGCGCCTGAAAATGGACGATACCCTGCGCGTCTCGGAGCATGCGATGAGCTATGGTGGCTCGACGATGTTTTTGCAGGCGGGTGAGCGTGTGAAAGTGTCTGACCTGATCACAGGGATCATTGTGCTTTCGGGCAATGACGCTTGTGCGGTCATCGCCGAAGCCCTTAGCCCTGACGGGACAGAGGCTGGTTTTTCGCGCTTTATGACAGAGCGCGCTAAAAAGCTCGGCATGACACATTCGACGTTTGCCAATTCAAATGGCTGGCCGAACCCGAGACACCGTATGTCGATGCGCGATCTGGCGATATTGGGTGGCCGGATTATTGATGACTTCCCCGAGTTTTACACGATGTTCTCGCAGAAAGAGTTCTTGTTTGATGAAAAGGAAAGCCAGAACCGCTTTAACCGCAATCCGCTTTTGGGGCTTGGAATTGGCGCTGATGGATTAAAGACAGGGCACACGCAAGAGGCTGGCTACGGGTTGGTTGGATCCGTCGCGCAAGGCTCACGTCGGATTATCTTCGTGATTTCGGGTCTGCAGACAGAGCAGGCGCGAGCGCGTGAGGCCGAAGCCATCACCAACTGGGCATTTCGCCAGTTTACCACGGCGCAGCTTTTGCAAGAAGGACAGGTTGTTGCTGAGGCCGATGTCTGGATGGGCGAGACAACGCGCGTTGCTCTGACCGCGGGTAAAGCGCTTAACACGCTGGTGCCGTCAGGCAGCGATGGCAAGGTTGATGCTGAGGTTGTTTACAGCGGCCCGTTGCGTGCCCCTGTGACTGCAGGTGACACGGTCGGGACCTTGATCATCCGCCCAGAAGGGCTGGCGGCGACCGAAGTTCCGCTTGTGGCGGCTACGAGTGTGGCGCAGGGCGGTGTTATGGTGCGGCTCAAGACGGCTTCACGCAAAGTGATGAAGAAGCTTCTGGCCGAAGCTGAGGGCGCGCTTTGAACGTGAAATCTGCGCGCTTTATTACGCTGGAGGGCGTGGACGGGTCGGGTAAGTCGACCCAAGCAAAGCTTTTGAAAGAGGCGTTGGAGGCGCAAGGCCACACGGTATTGCTGACGCGCGAGCCTGGTGGCTCGCCGGGGGCTGAAGAGATCCGCAGCCTCGTGCTGGAAGGTGAGCCTGACCGATGGTCAGCAGAAACCGAGATCTTGCTCTTTACGGCGGCGCGGCGCGATCATTTGGAGCGCACAATTTTACCTGCCTTGGAGGCTGGTACGGTTGTGATCTGTGATCGTTTTGTAGACTCAACACGGGTTTATCAGGGGCTGACGCGGGGCGACCTGCGTGAGGTGGTTGATAAATTGCACGTGCTTATGATCGGCCGTGAGGCTGATTTGACGCTGGTGTTTGATATGGACCCTGTCTTGGGGCTGGCCCGTGCGAAGGCACGCCAGACAGCAGAAGAGCGTTTTGAAGATATGGGGCTTGAGATGCAACAAGCCATGCGCCGTGGTTTTCTCGACCTTGCCAAGGGCGCACCCGAGAGGTTTGCGGTGGTGGATGCGGGGCGCGCTGTTGAGGCGGTGGCAGACGATGTGCTGGCTGTGGTACGGGCCGCGCTCTGATGGCTGAAGATACGCTCATCGAGCCGGACCGTCTGGACGGCACACCCCACCCGCGGGATACAGTAGACCTGTTTGGGCAAGGCGGTGCCGAGGCGCGCTTTATCGAGGCTTTTAATGCAGGGCGATTGCATCATGCGTGGTTGCTGACGGGGCCCAAGGGTGTGGGGAAGGCCACGCTCGCGTGGCGGATTGCGCGCTTTTTGCTGACGCAGGAATTGGCGGGAGATGCGGGTCTGTTTGGGGATTTGCCTGCCGAGCCACAGCGGCTTGATGTGGCCCCCGACCACCCTGTTTTGCAGCGGATTTTGGCGGGCAGTGAGCCGCGGCTCTTTCGCATCACCCGTTCGGTCAACCCTGACACCAAGCGCTTGCGTGATGTGATCGTTGTGGATGATGTGCGCAAGCTGGGGCACTTTTTGTCGATGTCAGCAGCTGAGGGGGGACGACGTGTTGTCATTCTGGATGCAGCGGACGAGATGAACACCCAAGCTGCGAATGCGCTGTTGAAGATGTTGGAGGAGCCACCAAAGCTCACCACTTTCCTTCTGATATCGCACCAGCCTGCGGGGCTGTTGCCGACCATTCGCTCGCGTTGCCGCGAGCTGCGGCTTGCGACACTTACCCCGGAGCATATGGCGGCGGCATTGCAGGCGGCGGGTGTTGAGGCCGAATTGGGCGCGGCCGATGCGCTTGCGCTGAGCACTCTTTCGGGCGGGTCTGTCGGAGCGGCAGCACGGATGCATGAGCTTGAGGGACTTGTGCTTTATGGCGAGCTGGTCACTATTTTCCAAAGCCTGCCCAACCTTGATCGTGCACGCGTGATGCGCCTGTCAGAGGCTTTTGCGGCCAGAGGGAGTGAGCAAAAGCTGGACTTGCTTTTGGTTCTTTTGGAAACCCTTTTGTTTCGTCTTGCGCGCGCTGGCGCTATGGGCGCTGAAGCCCAGCCGCTGGCGCATGCCGGTGAGCCTGCGCTGTTTGCGCAGCTCTCGCCCAACGGCCGCGCAGCACAGCGCTGGGCGCAGCTTTCTGACGAGCTTCTGGCGCGGGCACGCCACGGGCGCTCGGTGAACCTTGACCCTGCCGCGCTGATCCTTGATACCTTCCTGCGTATTCAACGATCCGTGGCAGAGCACAGCGCAAGATGACCTCACTTCCCAAGATAACAGACAGCCACTGCCACCTCGATTTTCCTGACTTTGACGAAGACCGCGCGTCTTATGTGCAAGGTGCTGTGGAAGCGGGGGTGCACCGTATGGTCACGATCTGCACGCGGCTGAAAAACGAGCCAAGTGTGAGGGCGATTGCGGACGCGTTTGCGCCTGTCTTTTACGCTGCAGGAACGCACCCTATGAGTGCAGCAGAAGAACCGATGACCTCGGTTGACGAGCTGTGCCGGATCGCGGAGCACCCCAAGATGGTCGGGATCGGGGAAACGGGGCTTGATTATCACTATAGTGCCGACAGCATGGAGGTGCAGCAACAGAGCCTGCGCATCCATTGTGCTGCGGCGGCCGAGACGGGCCTGCCCTTGATCATTCATGCCCGTGCCGCTGATGACGATATGGCGCGTATTTTGGCTGAAGAGCATAAGAACGCTGCCTTCGGCTGCGTGATGCATTGCTTTTCCTCCAGCCGTGAGTTGGCTGATGCAGCGCTCGATCTCGGGTTCTATCTGTCCATGTCGGGGATAGGCACCTTCCCGAAAAGTCAGGATATTCGTGATATTTTCGCCAGTGCGCCTGTTGAGCGTATCTTGGTGGAAACCGATGCGCCCTACCTTGCGCCACCGCCCTTTCGGGGCAAACGCAACGAGCCTTCGTATGTTGTGCATACCGCCAAAGTGGCTGCGGATGTCTTTGGGCTGAGATATGAAGACTTTGCCCTGCAATGTGAGGCCAACTTCGAGCGGCTGTTTTCCAAGGCGGTTCTTTGATGGGAGATACGCTGCGCTTCACCATTCTGGGCTGCGGTTCGTCAGGCGGGGTGCCGCGCCTTGGAGGCCATTGGGGCGATTGCGACCCTGAGAACCCCAAGAACAGGCGCCGCCGCTGCTCTATGCTTGTGGAACGGGTTGGTGTGGACGGCATAACCCGGGTTTTGATTGATACATCGCCAGATATGCGAAGCCAGCTCTTGGACGCGGGCATTGGCGAGCTTGATGCTGTAGCATACACGCATTCGCACGCAGACCATGTGCATGGCCTTGATGACTTGCGCATGATTGTCTTCAACCAGCGCGAGCGGCTGCAAGTCTGGGCCGATGGCGACACGCAACGCGATCTATATGCGCGGTTTGGTTATGCTTTTGTGCAACCCAAGGGCAGCCCTTATCCGCCTATTCTGGATATGAATACAATTGACGGGCGCTTTGAAGTGTCTGGCAAGGGTGGGGCCATTGGGCTTTTGCCTTTTGAGGTCAATCACGGCTCTATCGAAGCGCTTGGCTTTCGTATCGGTGGTTTGGCGTATTTGCCTGATGTTGCCGAAATGACAGAAGAGGCCTGGCTGGCTGTCGAGGGGGCCGATGTCTGGGTGTTGGACGCTTTGCGCCGTGCGCCGCATCCGACCCATGCACATCTGGCGAAATCGCTTGAATGGATCGAGCAAGCTGCTCCCCTGCGTGCTGTGCTCACCAATATGCATATTGATCTGGACTATGCGACAGTTGAGGCCGAGACGCCCTCGCATATCACCCCCGCGTTTGACGGTATGGTGATTGAGCTAGAGGTCTAACATGCAGGCGCTTCTTGATGTCATTTTGCCTGTCTTCCTGGTTGTTGGGGCAGGCTATGCCACGGTACGGTTTGCGCTGTTTTCTGACCAGATAATTGACGCGCTTATGAAGTATACCCAAAACTTCGCGATACCTGCGCTGTTGTTCAAGGCGATTTCGGGTCTGGACCTCGGTCAGAGCTTTGATCCGGCTTTGCTTCTGAGCTTTTACACAGGGTCTGCGACTTGTTTTTTTGCGGGCCTGTTGGCGGCGCGCTATGTCTTCAAGCGCGACTGGGAAGACAGTGTGGCTATTGGCTTTTGTTGCCTGTTTGCCAATTCGGTGATGATGGGCTTGGCGATAACCGAACGTGCCTTTGGCAGTGAAGCTCTTGCGGCAAATTATGCAATTGTCGCGGTGCATTCGCCATTTTGCTATGGGTTGGGCATTACAGCGATGGAAATTGCCCGCGCCCAAGCAAGTGGGCAGCCAGCCCGCACCTTGCCGATGAAGGTAGGCAAGGCGATGTTTTCCAACGCGTTGGTTTTGGGGATCTTGCTCGGCTTTACTGTAAACCTGACAGGGCTTCAGCTTCCGACAGTGTTTACAGATGCCTTGGGCATGATCGTGAGCACGGCGCTGCCGCTTGCGCTTTTCGGGCTCGGGGGCGTTTTGGTACGCTACAAGATCAAGGGGGATGCCAAGATCGTTGCCTATGTTTGCGCGGTGTCTCTCATGCTGCACCCGCTTGTGGTGTGGTACATGGGGAAGGTCATGGTGCTTGATACGGGGCAGTATCGCTCCGCTGTCCTCACGGCGGCCATGGCGCCGGGGGTGAACACTTATATTTTCGCGTCCATGTACGGGAAGGCACAGAAAATTGCCGCGACCTCGGTTTTGGTCGCGACAAGCTTGTCTCTTATTTCGGTGTGGCTCTGGCTTGGCTGGTTGCCTTAGGCCGCTTGCGCCGATGTGCCGCGCGCGCTGATAAAGACGGCGCGGCGCTGGCCCCGCTGCCATGGCATCAGATGTGTTTCGTCTTTCGCGGCTTTAATCATGTTGTCGAGCCAGCGCTTACGCTTTGGTGTGTCTTGCATTGCTCTTCTCTCCTCAGTCTGTGCCGCTCGGTTGGCGGCTTCAGTGTTTCTCAGGAGTGAATAAAGCCCTCAAATGGGGCGCTGATTGGGCCAATTGAGGACAATATTGAAGTTATTTGGAACCAATCTCAAGGCAGCCAAGCCACTGTTTCGTCAGAGACGAATGACAGATACGAGGCGACCGTAGTCTTTTTCGCCAAGGTGGGTGGTGCGGCGGTAGCTGTAGAAACGGGCTTCGTCTGAATAGGTGCAGTGACCTGTCCATGTTGCATGGCCAACGCCGCGCGCACGGAGGCGGGACAGGCCGAAGGCGGGGAGGTCAAAGAGGTATTTGTCGCTGCTGGCCCCGTTTATGAAGAAGTGGCGTGTCTCTGGGTCTGTGTCAGTAAACTGTTCGAAGAACTCTTGGCCCACCTCGTAGGCTTTTTGGCTGATACAGGGGCCTATGACTGCGGCAATGTTCGTGGCATTTGCTCCAAGGGCCTCCATGGCATCGACTGTAGCCTCGAGTACGCCAGCCTGTGCGCCCTTCCAGCCTGCGTGAGCCGCGCCGATGACACCAGCTTTTTTGTCTGCAAAAAGAACTGGCTGGCAGTCGGCGGTCAGGATGGCAAGGCCAAGGCCTTGGCTTGCTGTGACCATTGCATCGGCTTTGGGCGTTTCGCTAAAGGGAGCGATGACATGGGCGACATCGGGCGAATGCACCTGATGCACAGACACAAGCGCATCATGTTCCAGATCGAGCGCCTGTGCCACACGGCCCCGGTTGTGAGCGACGATCTCGCTTTGATCAGAGGACCCTTGCCCACAGTTGAGGCCCGAAAAGACACCAGACGACGCTCCGCCTTTGCGGGTGAAGAACCCGTGTCTCATCGGGGCAAGCTTCTTGTCGGTGATGATTTCAAGCGTCATCTTCAAGTCCTGCTGGGGGTGGCGCCCCTTGTGGGGTCAACGCCATGACTTTGAAGAGCGTCCCCATTTCTTCTGGATGCGTCAAGCGGCGATGTGCTGCGATATGGCTCTCAAGCGCCGCTCCAGAGAGCTTTTTTGCCAAAGCTTGTGCACGTGCGGTGACGCCGAGGCGCTCAAGAAAGAGGCCTTGGGGGGTGAGCTTGCTGTGTTGAACCTCAGCTGCGGCTTTGGCTAGGGCTTCAAAATCCACGTGGGCGGTCAGATCGGCGGTTCCGAGGGCGGTAAGTGGGCTCACTTTTTTGTGGGCTTTGAGCGCTTGAAATGTATCGCCTTTTGAGCGCCAGTCGCCATAGTCGATGATGAGCGCACATCCGCCTTGTGCGGCGATATGGCTGCTGATTTCGCTCGCGACAGCATCAGCATGGCCGCTAAGCTCGACAACATCACCTATTTCGGTGTCATTCCATCGGTGCTCAAGGGCAGCAAGCTGGGTGGCGTCTGTGAGCCCAAAGGCCAGCGCGCCGTCATCAAGGCCGACCACACGCTCGCGCCAGCCAGCTTCATCGCGGATGAATTGACGGATGGGCAGGGCATCAAAGAACTCGTTGGCAATCAGAAAAAGCGGCTGATTTTTTGGCGTAAGCTGATTGGCCCAAGCGGGCTGATAGCCAGCCAGCGCCGCTTTCTGGCGTGCGCGCAGAGCTGGCGACGTTTCGACCAAGAGGAGCTCTGCAGCGGCGTGAAACCCGGGAACTGCGCGTGTTGCGCGCATGATATCAGCCATAAGAGTGCCGCGCCCGGGGCCAAGCTCGGCCAGTGTGAAAGGGCTAGGTGCGCCCGCATCAAGCCAGCTTTGGGCAAGGCAGAGACCCACCAACTCGCCAAACATCTGGCTGATTTCGGGGGCTGTGGTGAAGTCGCCCTCAGCGCCCAAAGGGTCACGGGTGGTGTAGTAGCCGTGCTCTGGATGCTGCAGGCAGAGCGCCATGAATTCGGCCAGTGTCAGGGGGCCGCTGGCGCGGATCAGCGCCGTAATATGTTGGGCGAGTGCGTTCATGTCTTGGGCTGGCGGCGGGCCCAGAGGACAATGGAGCCACCAATAAGAACCATGGGCAGTGACAGGATCTGCCCCATTGTGAGGCTCAGAAAGACATGGCCAAAGGGATTGTCAGGTGAGACGAACTGCGCATCTGCTTGGCGGAATTGCTCTACTATGAAGCGGGCGGCGCCATAGCCCAGAACGAAAACACCTGTGACCAGACCTCGCGTCTTGAGCGCGCCACGTGCGAAAGTGATGTAAAGCAGAATGAGGCCCAGTAGCGCGCCCTCAAGTGTGGCTTGGTAGAGTTGTGAGGGGTGGCGGGTGACTTCAGCCCCAGTGTAGAACCATTCGCCCGCTTTTTCGCAGCCTTGGATAACTGTGCTGTGGCACATCGAGGGGAATTTCATGGCCCAAGGCGCATCAGACGGGCGGCCCCATAGCTCTGCGTTGATAAAGTTGGCAAGACGGCCCAACATCAGGCCCCAAGGCACCCCAAGAGCTATGGTGTCGGCTGCGGCGATCTTTCTGACGCCGTTGCGCGCGCACCAGATCCAGGAGGCGAAGACGACCCCGAGGAAGCCGCCATGAAAGGCCATGCCGCCTTGCCAGACTTTCAGTATCTGGCTGGGGTTGGCGAGGTAGTAGGCCGGCTCGTAAAACAGCACAAAGCCGAGGCGCCCCCCAAGAATGATCCCCAGGATGATCCATGTGAGCAGGTCTTCAAGCTGTGGTTTGGTGAGCGGCGCGTCGCCGTGCCAAAGCGCGGGTGTGCTGACAGCGCGGATGCTGACGCGCCATGCAATAACAATCCCGACGATGTAGGCCAGTGCATACCAGCGCAGTGCAAACTCCATGCCGAAGAGCGGGAGGGTGAAAATCTCTGGTGAGATTTCCGGAAAGGGGATTTGAGCTAACATATCTCACGTTGTTGCCTGCCTTGCAGGTATGGTCAAGCTTGAGAATGCGGCCAAGCTGCCCCATATAGGGGCAAGTAACATGCCAAGGAGGCAAGCCCCGTGCAAACACGCAATAAAGTACTGGATGATATTTCCCAGTTGATGACAAACGCGATGGGCGTAGCCCAAGGCGCGAAGACCGAGGCCGAAACGGCGATGAAGTCGATGATGGATCGCTGGCTGGCCGACCGCGACTTTGTGACCCGTGAAGAGTTTGATGCGGTGCGCGCTATGGCACAGAAAGCCCGAGAAGAGAACGAAGCGCTGAAAGCACGCCTTGATGCGCTTGAGACACCGAAGACGGCAGCGAAAAAGAAGTAAGCTTTCTGAGTTGGATTGTCGCTTGCGACATGTGCCTGCGGCAGGCCTTACCCGGGGATTACCTTTCCCGGGTTCATTATGTTCTGCGGGTCCAGTGCAGCTTTGATCGCGCGCATGGACGAGACGGCAGCTTTGTTTTTGCGGCGCGCCATTGAGGGCAGCTTGTAGGTTCCGATGCCGTGCTCGGCGGAGAAGCTGCCGCCGAAGTGCAGCACGCATTCTTCCACGATCTCCACAATCTGCGCTTTGATTTCGGGCGTGTGGCTGGGGGCTTTGACCGCGTAGTGGACATTGCCATCGCCAAGATGCGCAACGATGAGGGGGAAGGCTTCAGGGTCGGCCGCTTTGATGGCCTCGTCAGCCATGGTGATGAAAGCTTCAACCTTGTCGACAGGGACTGCTATGTCGTTGTTGATGATGGGTGTTTGCGCGAAGATCACTTCGGCAGCGGCTTCGCGGCGGGCCCACATCTCACGGCGTTGGGCTTCGTTTTGGGCCACGACGGCGTCGAGCACCACGCCATCTTCCAAGAGCACCCCGAGCGTTTCTTCAAGCTGGCTTGAGACCATGGGCCGACCGTCTGGCCCGAGGGCTGCGCCTTGCTCGGAGGTTGCGCCGACTTCTACGAGGATGTTCACATCATAGCTGGTTTCAAACGGTGCACGCGCACCGCGTATGGCGGCCATGTGGGCCTCGATATAGGGGCGAGGCATATATTCGAAGGCCTCGACACTGCCGCCGGTGGCCGCTTGCAGGCGGTTGAGCAGATCAAGCGCGCCCGAGACACTTTGGGCAGCGACCATGGCTGTCGCGTAAGCGCGGGGCTTGGGGGCGAGCTTGAGCACAGCGCCTGTGATGATGCCAAGTGTACCCTCGGCACCGATGAACAGGTGCTTGAGGTTGTAGCCCGAGTTGTCTTTGTGCAGCTCGCTCATGATATCCATGATCTCCCCATTGGGGAGCACAACCTCAAGGCCAAGGCAGAGATCGCGGGTATTGCCGTAGCGTAGAACGTTGGAGCCGCCTGCATTGGTGGACAGGTTGCCGCCGATCATGGCAGAGCCTTGTGCGCCAAAGGTCAGTGGGAAGATGAGGTTGTGGGTGTCGACGGCTTCGCGGAGGGCCGACAGAACCACGCCTGCCTCGACCACAGCGAGCTTGGCTTCGGGGCGGATCTCGCGGATTTTGTTCATCCGCTCGAGCGAAAGCATCAGCGCGCCTTCGGCTGTCGAGGCGGCGGCAAGATTGGTGTTGCCCGAGACAGGCACCACCGCTGTGCCTGTTGCGCCTGCGAGTTTTACAACAGCGGCCACCTCGGCGGTGTTGGCGGGGCGAACAACGGCGAGGGGGGTCCAACTGAATTCACGGGTCCAGTCGTGGCTATAGCGCGCCATATCTGCACCTGTGAGCAGGTTGCCCTCGCCAACGATGTCTTTGAGTTGTTCTAACATGCGCCTCTCCCCGTTTTAAAAACGTTAGTCGGACAGGCCACTCTCATCAAGCAAATGCCGCCCTCTGCGATCTTCCACTTCAATGATCCAGAGGTCGGGGTCCATTTTGCGTTGTTTGGCAAGGGAGGTATCAACCATGGCTTCCTCGCCCTCGGCGAGAAGTTCCCAAGCACGGCTGTCTGTCATGAAATCAAAGCGGCGCTGGAACGCCTTTGCACAGCCATCAAGTGTGTTGAGTTTGACAAGCACAGCGCCTGCCGTGTCGTCGCCATGCTTCACAACGAAGGCAGGTATATCATGCAGTCTGAGGCGGGTGAGATAAGCAGATACCCAGAAACTGGATATGAGCCTGCTCAAGCGTTGCCATCCTTGAAATCAAGGCCCATTTCGGAGTAGCGCTCGCTCTCTTCCAGCCAGTTGGGCCGTACTTTGACCTGCAAAAACAGGTGTACTTTGCGGCCCAAAAACTCTTCAAGCTCTTCACGTGAGGCTTTCGAGACAGCCTTAATCGTGTCGCCGCGTTTGCCAAGCAGGATGCCTTTATGACCGTCGCGCATGACGTAGATAATCTGGTCAACGCGGCAGGAGCCGTCTTTTCGCTCTTCCCAGGCTTCTGTTTCGACCGTGAGCTGGTAGGGCAGTTCTTGGTGTAGGCGCAAAGTGAGCTTTTCGCGGGTCATCTCTGCGGCGATCATGCGCATGGGTAGATCTGCGATCTGGTCTTCGGGGTAGAGCCAAGGGCTCTCTGGCAGCTCGGCAGCGAGCCACTCGCGCAAGGCGGGTACACCATGGCCACGCTCAGCCGAGATCATAAAGGTTTGCACAAACGGGTGCAGCGAGTTCATTTGTTCGGCCAGCTGTAGAAGAGAGTCAGATTTGACTTTGTCGATCTTGTTGATTGCCAATGCAACTTGCTGGTTGGGGTTGAGGCCTTTCAGGCTTTCGAGAATGTGCTTCACACCCTCTGAGATGCCGCGATGGGCCTCAATCAGCAGTACAACGATATCAGCATCGGCGGCCCCGCCCCACGCAGCAGCAACCATAGCGCGGTCAAGGCGGCGGCGTGGCTTGAAGAGGCCAGGTGTGTCGACGAACACGATCTGTGACTCGCCCTCAAGCGCTACGCCACGGATACGGGCACGTGTGGTTTGGACCTTGTGGGTCACGATGCTGACCTTTGCTCCAACCATACGGTTGAGCAATGTGGATTTGCCAGCGTTTGGCTCTCCGATCAGGGCAACAAAGCCTGCGCGTGTGGTCATATCTTGTGCTCCAGTAAAGGCTTTGGGCTGTTTAACGTGTTTTGGGCCTAGCCGCCAGCGCTGCGTGCGCGGGCGAAGCTGTAAACGCCTGAGAGAACAATCACCAGTGCTCCAATGAGTGTTAGTGTATCGGGGCGCTCGCCAAACACGGTGAAGGCAATAAGAAGGGCAAAAATCAGCCGCGTGTAGCGATAAGGCGCGACAAAGCCGATATCCCCCGCGCGCATGGCGCGTGTAAGCGCGCCATAAGCCACGACGCCGACCACGGCTGCGCCTGCTGTTAAGGCGAGGCTGTGAGCGTCAGGGAGGGTGGTGGGTGTTGCCTCAAAGAAGCTGACAATAAGCCCCGATGCCATGAGGACGGTGAAGCCGAGGCTTCCGAGCTGGGCTGTCGACATGGCAGGCGGGCTTGCGCGGGTCGCCAGATCACGGCCCGCAAAACCAATGGTGGCGAGCAGGGCGTAGAGAGAGGTCATTTGAAAACTATCAAAGCCCGGGCGAATGATGAGCAAAACGCCGATGAAGCCTGCGGCCATCGCGGCCCAACGCCGCCAGCCAACCGACTCGCCAAAAACAAAGATTGCTCCGAAGGTGACGACGATTGGCGCAGCCTGAAGAATGGCCGATGTGCTGGACAAGGGGGCCAGCGCTAAGGCGAGGCCAAAGAAGAGCCGCCCCATCAGCTCAAAGGCGGAGCGGATGAGCATGGTCCGTTTCAGGCAGGCTGGGTGAAAGACAGGCTCGCTCACGCTCAGTGAGCGCATCGCAAAAATTGCAAAGCCTATTGTGCCAAAACAGATCAAGGCTGTGCTGATCGGGATGGTTTTTGTGGCGGCTTTAAAGAAGCTGTCTTCCAGGGCAAAGGCGGCCATAGCCAATGTCATAAAGAGCGCACCATTGCGGTTGGTGCGAGCGTTCATGCTTTGCTTTCAAGGCGGCCCAAAAGCTCTGATGCGGCACCTTGCTCGGCTGCGCGTTTGGAATTGGCGGTAGAGCGGGCTGTTTCACCGCTCTCAAGGGCGGCTTCAATTGTGAAAACAGGCGCGTGGTCCGGCCCTGTGCGTGCCGTCTCTGTATATTTGGGCGGGGCTTGCTTGCGGGCTTGTGCCCATTCTTGAAGGGCCGTCTTCGGGTCGCGCGCGTCGCTTTCGACTGTTTTGATTTTGCTGTTCCAGAACCTGAGGATAAAGGCTTTGGCCGCGTCAAACCCACCATCCAGATAAACCGCCGCTATCACGGCTTCCATGGCGTCTCCAAGCAGCGCTGTCTTGCGCCGCCCGCCCGACATCATTTCGGAGCGCCCCAGTTTGAGCACAGCACCGATATCCAGCTCGCGCGCCAGATCAGCGCAGGCTTCTTTGCGCACCAGGGCGTTGTAACGGGGGGCAAGCTGGCCTTCGCTCGCGCTCATATCGTCTTTCAGAAGGGCTTCGGCGATCACGAGGCCAAGAACGCGGTCGCCCAGAAACTCGAGGCGCTGGTTGTCCGGGCGTGTGGCCGAAGACATCGAGCTGTGCGTGAGCGCGCGAATGAGCAACTCGGGGCGCGCAAACGCATGGCCGATGCGGGCCTCGAAGGCCTGAAGGTCAGCAGAGAGTTTCACTGGACGCGCTTGAAGAAGCGGTCGCTCCGCCAAGTCCAGAAATAAAGCATGGAGCTGCCTGCAGATGAGAACATCACGCGATCAGCGCGTCCGATCAGGTTTTCGTAGGGGACGAAGCCGACGCCGCCCACGCGTTGGTCAAAACGGCTGTCGGTCGAGTTGTCGCGGTTGTCGCCCATGAAAAAGTAATGCCCTGCAGGGACAGTGAAAAGAGGTGTATCATCCGCACGGCGTTGACCGATGTTGAGGATCGCGTGGGACCGGCCATTTGGCAGGGTTTCGATTTGACGAGATTTGGTGCAGGCGCCGCCAAGGCCGACGGAACCGTTTTCGCAGGACGGTTGCATCCGCTGCGGGCCCTGCATTTCGAAGGTTTCTGTGAATACGCCATCATCTTCGAGCTTAACAGGGGTGCCGTTGATGTGGAGTACACTGTTCTTGAGCTGGACAGTGTCACCTGGCAGACCAATGAGGCGCTTGATAAAGTCTGAGCCATTCACGGGGTGGCGGAAGACCACAACATCGCCGCGCTCCGGCTCGCCGCCAAAGAGGCGACCATTGTCACCGCGCGACCACCCGCAAACGTCTTCTGCATCTATGTTGAGCCCAGCGGCCGGAATGCGAACAGAGGGGCAGGAGGCGTAGGAGTAGCCATAGGCCATCTTGTTCACAAAGAGGAAATCGCCAATCAGCAGGGTGTCCTTCATGGATCCTGACGGAATCCAGAAAGGTTGAAAAAAGAGCGTCCTGAACACACCTGCAATAAGAAGTGCATAGAAAATTGTCTTGAGCGTTTCGACGAAGCCGCCGCTGCTTTTTTTATCTTCTGATGTCATAAAGCCATTCCCTGCAAAGCTTGAAGCTACATGAGCCGCAAGGGCGGGGCTGTCAACCCAAGGGCGTGTTCTGGGGCGCTTTGCCCAGAGTGCTAGGCTAGGATCTGCCGCGCCTCTATCACCACAAACGCCTGCGCCCAAGGGTGGTCGTCTGTGAGGGTGACATGAAGGATCGCTTCGTGGCCGGCGGGTGTCATGGCGTCAAGGCGCTCTTTGGCCCAGCCTGTGAGCTCCATGGTGGGTTGGCCTGTGTGCAGGTTGGCAACGCCCATGTCTTTCCAGGCTATTCCCATTCTAAGGCCTGTGCCGAGTGCTTTAGAGCAAGCTTCTTTCGCGGCCCAGCGTTTGGCGTAGGTTCCGGCGGTGTCGTGTCGGCGCTCGGCCTTGGCTTGCTCGATGTCTGTGAAGACGCGGGCGCGAAACCTGTCTCCAAAGCGCTCCAGCGTGGCCGCGATGCGCTCGATGTTGGCAAGGTCTGTGCCGATCCCTAGGATCACGCGCGCGCCTCATCCATCAATGCGCGCATTTGGCGTATGGCGGCTTCCATGCCGATAAAGAGCGATTCGGCCATGAGGAAGTGGCCTATGTTCAACTCCATAACCTCTGGCATTGCGGCGATTGGCGCGACAGTTTCAAAAGTCAGGCCGTGGCCTGCATGCACTTCAAGCCCTAGCGAGTGTGCAAGGCGGGCGCCTTCTTTGAGCGCGGCCAGTTCGGCATCACGGGCGGCATAATTTCCTTCATAGTGGTGGTCGCAGTAAGCGCCTGTATGCAGTTCGACAACGGCTGCTTCGATCCGAGCCGCGGCATGAATTTGCGCAGGCTCATGGCCAATAAAGAGCGAAACGCGGCAGCCAGCCTCTATGAGGGGGGCGATGAAGGCCCCGAGGCGGCTTTCGTCGCCAGCGACATCGAGACCTCCCTCTGTCGTGCGCTCTTCGCGCTTTTCGGGTACGAGGCAAACGGCGTGGGGGCGGTGCTTTAGGGCGATGGCCTGCATCTCGTGGGTTGCAGCCATTTCAAAGTTGAGCGGCGTGGTGAGGGTAGCCATGAGGCCGTCGATGTCGCCATCTCGAATATGGCGGCGGTCTTCCCGCAGATGCGCGGTGATTCCGTCGGCTCCTGCTGACTCGGCAAGTTTGGCTGCGCGTATGGGGTCAGGATAGGCGCTGCCGCGCGCGTTGCGCACGGTTGCGACGTGGTCGATATTCACGCCAAGGCGCAGTTTGTCCGACGTTTCCATGCTTGCTCCTAACGATTCGATCTGTTGATTTTTATTTGATCAAATTCCCGCGAAAACCCCAAGCCCCTTTTCGTCGGGCCCTAAGGGAAGGTTGCGCATTAATCGGTCTTTTTCTTTCGCATCGCGGCGAGCTTGGCTTTGATGCGCCCTTTGCGGCGGTTTTGATAGGCGCGGATCACGGGAACTGAGATGTAGTAGCAAACGGAAGCTGTGATGATGCCCGGGATGATGCCACCGACGAGGTAGGGAAAAAACACCTCATCAAAGAAGATAGACAGGCCGTGCCAGTCGGCCGTATCTGTTGTGAATATCGAGCGAAAATTGTGCCAAAGGTCGGCACCTGCCTCAGCAAACTTGCCACCCAGCTTTTGTTCGGCGACTTCAAACTCGGTGCCAAGCAGCCAGTGACCAGTTTTGAGCGACGCGACGCCGATGGGGATATACGTCAGCGGGTTTCCGAAAAACGTGGCCAACAAAGCTGCGATGAGATTGCCTTGCATCACGCGCGCTGTGAGTGCGGCGACAATAAAATGCATGCCATAGAAGGGCGTAAAGGTTGTGAAAACACCCGCCCAGACGCCACGAGCTATTTTGTGGGGTGGGTCAGGCAGGCGGTGCAGGCGGTGGCGGACATAATGAAAGGCGCGGGTCCACCCCCCTTTCGGGTAGATGAAGTCTGCGACGACCTGCCACAAAGCCCGTTTGTCTCGCCGTTTGAAGACCAAACCTAAGTCCTTACCGTCTCTTGCGCCTCTGCCTCAGAGCCACTGTCAGGCCCGTTGTCGACAATGCTGGCCTCGGGGTCAATGACCCGTTGTAGCTGTGCCACGTTGTTTTCGGCCTCAAGGATGGAGCTGAGCAGATGCAGGTGCTCTGCATCTTTCAAATCTACATCTATGCGGAGTTTGTAAAAATCGGGTTTGCGATCAAGGAAGACAAGGTTTGAGATGTTGGCTTTGCTCTCACCGATCAGTGTACAGACACGCCCCAAAACACCTGCGTCGTTGCCGATGGTGAGTTCTAATGTCACGGGGTAAACCGCCGGGTGGTTGCCTGACTGCCAATGCAGGTCAAGCCAGCGGTCGGGCTGATCTTCAAAGTCGCTCAGTCTGTCGCAATCGATACGGTGGGCCACAACGCCTTTGCCACGATATGTGATGCCGACAATCCGTTCGCCAGGAAGGGGCTGGCAGCACGTGCCACGCTGAAAGTGTTGATCTGGCGAAAGCCCGATCACGGCGCGCTCTGGCGGTACAGAGTCTGATTTGTCTTCGATAAGATCGGGATAGACCGCTTGGACCACGTTGCGCGAAATGATTTCGGCACTGCCAAGCTGGGCCAGCACGTCTTCGGCACTTTCAAGACGCAGCTTTTTAGCAGCGGTGGCCAGCACTTTGTCGGTGGCTTTTTTCCCGACGTTCTCAAAAGCGGCACGCGCGATTTCGCGGCCCAGTGTGATGAAGCGGTCTCTGTCCATCTCGCGCAGGGCGCGCCGGATGGCACTTTTGGCTTTGCCCGTGACGGCCATATCAAGCCACGTGGCTTGCGGTGTTTGGCCCTCGGCTGTGATGATCTCAACAGACTGGCCGTTGCGAATGCGTGTCCAGAGCGGGACGCGCATATGATCAATCTTGGCGCCAACGCAGGCATCGCCGATCCGGGTGTGGATGGCGTAGGCAAAATCCAGCGGCGTTGCGCCGCGCGGAAGCTTGATCACATCGCCTTTGGGGGAGAAGCAGAAGACTTGGTCGGCATACATTTCAAGCTTTACAGCTTCGAGAAATGCATCGTGATCTTCTTCGGCATCGAATTGTTCGGTCAGCCCTGACACCCATTTGACGGGATCAACGGCAAAGGGGTTTTCGGTGCGCACACCATCACGATATGACCAGTGCGCCGCCACGCCGCTTTCGGCGACGTCATGCATCTGCCATGTGCGTATCTGCACCTCAACGCGCTTGCCGTCGCGGCCAGAGACCGTGGTGTGGATCGAGCGGTAGCCGTTGGACTTGGGCTGGCTGATATAGTCTTTGAACCGGCCCGGGATGGCGCGCCAGCGCTGGTGGATAACGCCAAGCGTGCGGTAGCAGTCGGCCTCGTTGCGGGTGATGATGCGAAAGCCGTAGATGTCTGACAGGCGTGAGAAGGCGAGCTCTTTCTCCTGCATCTTGCGCCAGATCGAATAGGGCTTCTTGGCACGACCAATGATTTTTGCCTCAATTCCCGCTTTCTCAAGTTCCAGCGTCATATCGGCAGTGATGCGTTCGATCACATCGTCTGTTTCGTTTTGCAGGGTGATGAAGCGGCGCATAATACTTGCGCGCCCTTCGGCATTGAGCACTTTGAAGGCGAGGTCTTCGAGCTCTTCCCGCATCCATTGCATACCCATCCGCCCTGCAAGGGGGGCGTAGATATCCATCGTCTCACGTGACTTTTGCGCTTGTTTGTCAGGGCGCATGGCCTTGATCGTGCGCATATTGTGCAGACGGTCGGCCAGCTTGACAAGAATCACCCTCAAGTCGCGCGACATGGCGATAAAGAGTTTGCGGAAGTTCTCGGACTGTTTTGTTTCAGCAGAAGACAGTTGCAGGTTGGTCAGTTTGGTGACGCCATCAACAAGATCAGCAACTTCGCTTCCAAACTTTTCTGTCACCAACTCATAAGAGGCGCCAGTGTCTTCGATTGTGTCATGAAGCAGTGCTGTGATGATCGTGCTGTCATCAAGCCGCTGGCCTGCCAGAATTTGGGCGACAGCGAAAGGATGGGTGAAGTATGATTCGCCTGAATGGCGCTTTTGCCCGTCGTGCGCCGATTTGGCGAACTCGTAGGCTTCGGTGATCAGCCGCTCGTTTGTCTTGGGGTTGTAAGCGCGGACGAGGCTCAGAAGCTCATCGACTGGAGGGATCATCCGCTACCTTACCTTTTGCGCAGACCAGGGGTGTCGGCGTTAGCCTTGACCCTGGGCTTCCATAAGCTGCCGCAGAAGCTGCTCTTCTGACATGTCGTCATCAGCAGGCTTATCGGCTTCAGCACCCATGAGAAGCGCCATTGCGTCATCTTCGGGCTCGTCAACTTCGATCTGTGTCTGGTTGCTCTCGATGAGACGTTCGCGCAGCGAGTCGGCTGTCTGCGTTTCGTCGGCAATCTCGCGCAGGGCAACAACAGGGTTTTTGTCGTTGTCGCGGTCAATCGTGAGGGATGCACCAGCGGAGATTTCACGCGCACGGTGCGATGCAAGCATAACAAGTTCAAAGCGGTTTGGAACTTTGTCTACGCAGTCTTCAACGGTCACACGGGCCATGGGGTACTCCAGATCAGTCTAATGAAGGCCTGTTACTAAGAGCCATTGCCCATAAACACAAGCTAAAAAGCCCTCTCAAAGAGCGGCTACACCCTCTTTTTCACCAGCAGGAAGGGCCGCAAGCATCTGGCTGACGCTTTGGCGGGAGACCGGGTGCTCCCAGTCAGGTGCGATATCGGCGAGAGGGATGAGGACAAACGCCCGCTCTGCCAAGCGGGGATGGGGCACGATAAGCTCTTCGGGCGTCTTGATGCGCTGCAGTTCTGCGTCGAGATTTCGCCAGCTTTCATATCGGGCGAGGTCAGGAAGCACTTGGCTTCCGGCTGCGATGATATCTAGGTCGAGGCTGCGCATGCCCCACCGTTCGGTGCGGGCGCGGCCAAATTCGGCTTCTATCTGGTGCAGTTTGGCCAAGAGCTCCTGTGGCGGGAGACTTGTTTCAATTTGTGCTGCTGCGTTTACATAGTCTGGGCCAGCGCCAGCAGGAAAACAGGGGGTTTGGAAAAAACGGCTCACAGCTGTCACTGTAAGACCTGTTTCTGCCAGGCGGGCTATCGCTGCGCGCAAAGTGCTTTCAGCGGGGCCAGCAGAAGACGGCATGTTACCGCCGAGCGCTATAAGGTAAATTTGCGCTTTCGCAGTCATGCCAATATCCTGTGTTATCTGGCCTTTGACTTGATCGGCCCTGTATTAACGAATAACTAATCGCATTAGCCCAGCTTGCTCAACCACTCAATCATTCACTCAAGAGCAGGTGCGTACGGGCTGAACTGGAAGGATCATTTATGTTTTACAAAGACGAACGGCTTGCGCTGTTCATCGATGGATCAAACTTATATGCAGCGGCGAAGTCACTGGGGTTTGACATCGACTACAAGCTGTTACGGCACGAGTTTATGCGCCGTGGCAAGCTTTTACGCGCTTTCTACTATACAGCGTTACTTGAAAATGAAGAGTACTCACCGATCCGACCACTCGTTGACTGGTTGAATTACAACGGCTTCACCATGGTGACAAAGCCAGCCAAAGAGTTCACCGACAGCATGGGGCGGCGAAAGATAAAGGGGAACATGGACATCGAACTTGCAGTCGATGCTATGGAGCTTGCACCCCATGTCGACCATATTGTGCTGTTTTCGGGCGATGGTGACTTTCGCCCGCTCGTTGAGAGCTTGCAGCGGCAGGGGGTGCGCGTATCGGTCGTGTCGACCATCCGTAGCCAACCTCCGATGATTGCTGATGAGTTGCGCCGCCAAGCGGATAATTTCATTGAACTGAGTGATCTGAAAGACGTGATCGGCAGACCCCCCCGCGAAGACACAGGGGATGGTGCGCAGAGCCAGGAAGATCACGACTGATATGCGGATCTTGACCTAATCAGGGCGCAGTGTCTTTGACATCTGCGCCCTTTTTTACGAGCTGGGTCTAGACGTGTGAGGGCGCATCGCTTAGCTCAGGGGGCACGAGGAGCACGCTTATGACAAAACCACCTCTCAAAGTAATTCTGGCGGCGCCGCGCGGCTTCTGTGCGGGTGTTGACCGCGCCATTAAGATCGTCGAGATGGCGATTGAAAAGTGGGGCGCGCCTGTCTACGTGCGCCACGAGATTGTTCACAACAAATATGTTGTGGATGATTTGCGCGGCAAGGGTGCTGTTTTTGTCGAAGAGCTAGAAGACTGCCCCGATGACCGGCCCGTTATTTTCTCGGCGCATGGTGTGCCCAAGGCTGTGCCAGCCGAGGCGGCGCGGCGTGAAATGGTTTTTGTGGATGCGACTTGCCCCCTGGTGAGTAAGGTTCACATTGAGGCGGAGCGTCATTTCGCGGCGGGGCTTCAGATCATCATGATTGGCCATGCAGGCCACCCCGAGACAGTCGGAACGATGGGCCAGCTTCCTGAGGGGGAAGTGCTGTTGGTGGAAACAGAGGCAGACGTGGGCGAAGTGGCCGTGCGCGACGAAAGCAAGCTGGCGTTTGTGACCCAAACCACACTCTCGGTTGATGATACCGCAGGTATTGTGGCCGCGCTTCAGCGGCGCTTTCCCGCTATCGTTGGGCCACACAAAGAAGATATTTGCTACGCCACGACCAACCGTCAAGAAGCGGTGAAAGCCATGGCGACAGAAGTGGATGCCATGTTGGTGGTCGGTGCCCCCAATTCGTCAAACTCCCAGCGACTTGTTGAGGTGGGTGCAAATGCGGGGTGTGGCTATTCTCAGCTCGTCCAACGCGCCACCAATATCGACTGGCGCGCACTGGAGGGCATCACATCTATTGGCATTACGGCCGGGGCCTCTGCGCCTGAGCTCTTGGTGCAAGAGGTGATTGATGCCTTGGCTGCGCGGTATGAACTTGATGTTCAGGTGCTGGAAACGGCGCAAGAGAATGTCGAATTCAAGGTGCCTCGCGTGCTGCGGATGCCCGTATGAGTGCCGATGTCGAGACGCTTGCGGTCTATGATGTAAAGGCGCAAGACTACGCTCGCCTCGTGGTGAGCAAAGCCGAACATAAGAGCCTTGCCGAATTTGTCGCGGATTTGCCTGATCGTGCGCGGGTGCTTGATCTGGGCTGCGGGCCGGGCCATTACGCGGCCGAGATGCTGCGACTGGGGTGCCGCGTTGATGCCGTGGACGGCTCTGCTGCTATGGTAGAGCTCGCGCGCCAAGTCGACGGGCTGAATGTTTGGCAGGCGTTCTTTGACGAGCTTGATGCCGAGAACATATATGACGGTGTGTGGGCGAGTTTTTCTTTGTTGCACGCCCCGCGGGAAAAGCTGCCTCAGCACATGGCGCAGATTAAGCGGGCGATTAAGACAGGCGGCGTTTTTCACATTGGAATGAAACTTGGTGATACGGAGTCTCGAGACGCTTTGGGGCGGGCATATACCTATGTGACGGAAGCCGAGCTCTTGGCTTTGCTGAAAGATGCTGGCTTTGAGCCTTATGAAACCTATCTTGGAGAGGGGGCTGGCTTGTCTGGAACCGTAGATAAATTTATTCTGGTGCGTGCCCATGGCTGAGCTTTTTGCCTATACTGACGGTGCCTGCAGCGGCAACCCAGGGCCAGGCGGCTGGGGTGTTCTGCTTTTGGCGAAACAGGGTGCTGAAGTTGTGAAAGAGCGTTGCCTGCAAGGTGGTGAAGCGGACACAACGAACAACCGCATGGAGCTTTTGGCGGCTATCAACGCGCTGGAAACACTGGAAAAGCCATCCCAGTTAACTGTGGTGACGGACAGCGCCTATGTGAAAAACGGTGTGACTGGCTGGATTTTCGGATGGAAGCGAAATGGCTGGAAAACATCAAACAAGAAGCCCGTGAAGAATGTCGATCTCTGGCAGCGCCTTGACGCGGCACAAGAGCGTCACGCGGTGACTTGGAAGTGGATCAAGGGGCATGCGGGGCACGCTGAAAACGAGCGTGCTGATGAGCTGGCGCGCGCGGGCATGGAGCCGTTCAAGCCGAAGAAAGCAGCAGGATGAGCGCACTCGCTCTTCTGGATTATGCTTCGGTTTTGATCTTTGCCCTGACGGGGGCGTTGGCCGCGAGCCGTGCGCAGCTTGATCTGATCGGGTTTGCGTTTCTGGCCTCTCTTACGGCTGTGGGGGGAGGCACATTGCGAGACCTGCTGCTCGATCGCAATCCTGTCTTCTGGATTGCCCAGCCTGAGCATATTGCAATTGCTTGCTTGGCTGCTGTGCTGATCTTTTTCACGGCGCATCTGTTTGAAAGCCGTGCAAAGCTCTTGCTGTGGCTTGATGCTTTGGCGCTTGGTGTGGCTGTTGCCGCAGGTGTTGGTGTGGCGATGGCGCTTGGCCATGAGGCACCTGTCGTCTTGCTGATGGGCGTCATGACGGGCACGTTTGGGGGGCTTATGCGCGACGTGGTTGCCAACGAGGTGCCGATGGTGCTGCGACAGGGAGAGCTTTATGTTTCGGCGGCATTTGGTGGCGCTTGTGTGGCGCTGTTAGCGGCTCTGATCTCAGGCGCGCCACTGGTTGTCTTTGGATCTTGTGTTTTGAGCACATTTGTTTTGCGGGCAGGGTCTATTGCCTTTGGATGGCGGTTGCCCGTGTATCGGGCCCGTCCTCCCAAACCCTAACTTTTGAAATATTTCTGCCAGATCCAGATGACGAGCATTGCACCCATGACCGCGCCGATCAGGCCGCCGAGCAGGCCCATGACAGTGAGCAGAAAGCGTAACAGAAAGCCGCCGACGAGCGCGCCTGCGATGCCGATGGCCATTGTTGTGACAATGTCTGTTTCAAGCCGCATCAGCCGTGTGGCGAGAAAGCCCGCAGCCGCGCCGATGATGATCAGGTAGAGCGCCATATCACTTCCTCCAATGAGTCGGAATGATCACGAGTGCCCCGATAGAGGCTGCTATCGCATTCATTCCATGGCTTCTAAACCCGATGTTGAACATCAGGCTGATGAAGTAAAACACGAAGGCTCCGCCGACACAGATGATAATGGATTGCAGAATGCCGTTGTGTGTGAAGCGTGAGCGCTCGCTGAGGTAGCCAATGATACCGGCGATAACGACCGTTCCGATCATGGAGGGGAACATGAAACTTTTGTCCTTAACTAAGGCGCGTTCCCGTCGGGAGAGGGGTGCCGCGTGTGAACTCTTTAACATCTTGAGCCTGACTGCCTGCTTTTTGCAAGCGGAGTAGCTCGACTGCGCCTGTGCCGCAGGCCACTGTCGCGGGCGGCATAAGCACTTCGCCTGCGCCACCACGGCCCTCTGCCAAGCGCGAGGCCAGAAGCTTCAGGCGCGTGCCGTTCAGCTCGCACCATGCGCCAGGGAAGGGGGACAGGCCCCGGATCTGGCGGTCAATCTCTTCGGCGGGGCGGGCCCAGTCAACGCGGGCTTCGTCTTTGCTGATCTTTTCGGCGTAGGTGATGCCAACATCTGGTTGCGGCTCGGGCGTGAGGTGCGACAGCTCTTTAAGTGCGATGATAATGGCCTCTGCACCAAGGGCTGAGAGGCGGTCATGAAGCTGTGCTGTTGTTTCCTCGGCTCCGATGGCGGTGCTTTGGCGCAGGAGTACGGCCCCTGTATCAAGGCCCGCATCCATCTGCATGATGCAAACGCCTGTTTGCGCATCCCCCGCCATAATGGCGCGATGGATCGGGGCTGCACCACGCCAACGGGGCAAGAGCGAGGCGTGGATGTTCAGGCAGCCGTGGGTTGGCGTGCTAAGGATGGCTTGTGGTAGGATCAGACCGTAGGCGACAACAACGGCAATTTCAGGTGCGAAGGCAGCGAACTCTGCTTGCGCGTCTTCGGTTTTGAGGCTGACAGGGTGGCGCACTTCAAGCCCGAGTTCGACAGCGCGGGCGTGAACGGCGGTGAGCCGCTCTTTCTTACCGCGACCAGCGGGGCGGGGTGGCTGGCAGTAGACAGCTGCAACCTCGTGGCCATCAGCAACCAGAGCGTCCAGAACCGGGACGCTGAAGTCGGGTGAGCCCATGAACACAAGTTTCATGACAGCTTCCTTGCACGGCGCAGGAGCATGTCCCGCTTCACTTTTGAGAGGCGGTCAAAATACATACGCCCATTGAGGTGATCAATCTGGTGCTGCACCGACGTTGCCCAGAGGCCGACAAAATCGCGTCGGTCAATCATGCCTTCGGCATTCATAAACCGTACGCTCACGCCACGGGGGCGCTTGATGACAGCGGACATGCCTGGCAGGTTTGGGCTGGCCTCGTCATGTTCACGAAAGACGCCGCTGGCGTCGATGATTTCTGGGTTTGCCATGAGCACGGCTTTGCCACGCTCTTCGCTGGCATCCACCACGGCAAGCCTCAGCATCACGCCAATCTGAGGAGCCGCAAGGCCGACACCTGGCATGGCTTCCATAGTATCGACCATGTCGGCCCAGAGTGCGCGGATATCATCGGTGATGGCCTCAACCGGGGCTGCTTTGGTGCGCAGGCGTTTGTCGGGCCACGGGATGCAGGTGCGAACGGTCATTTGGAGGCCTCAAGGTAAGGGGTTTCTAGGCGTGCACGGGTTTCAGCGCTCACGCGGTCAAAGTGGAGCTTGCCTTCGAGGTGGTCAAATTCGTGCTGGATAATCCGCGCTTCGGCCCCCGAGAAACGCGCGGTTTGCAGCGCGCCCTCTTCGTCGCTCCAGCGCGCACAGACGCTTTCAGAGCGGCTGACAGGCACTGCAACATCAGGTACAGACAGGCACATTTCATCAAGTGACACTCTGTCCCCCTCGGGCATGATCTCTGGGTTGATCATCACCAGCGGTGTTTTTGTGCCGTCTTTCCAGCCTGCATCCATCACGAAAATACGTTGGAGGACACCCACCTGCGGCCCCGCAAGACCGCGCCCCTTTGCGGCATACATGGTGTCAAACATATCAGCAATCAGTGGCCCCAGCTCAGCCTGTTCTACAGGCTCGCAGAGTGTGCTGAGCCGTGGGTCGGGCCATTTGACGATCGGGCGCACACTCATGTGCGCGTCATCTCGCGTTTGAGCTTTTGCATTTTGCGGGTGATCATCTGGCGACGCATTGCGCCGAGATAGTCGATGAAAAGCTTGCCGTTGAGGTGGTCGATTTCGTGCTGCACACAAGTGGCCCATAGGCCATCAAATGTCTCGGTCTGTTCGTTTCCGTCGCGGTCCATCCAGCGCACATCGATGACCTTGGGGCGCGTGACTTCGCCGTACTGATCCGGGATCGAAAGGCAGCCCTCTTCGTAGGTATTCGTCTCGTCAGAGGAGGCAATGACCTCAGGGTTGAACATGGCGACGGGGCGGGGCGTTTCGCCGTCTTCCTTCACGCAGTCCAGAACGATGAGCCGCGAGAGCACACCTATCTGGGGGGCGGCCAAGCCGATGCCCGGCGCTTCATACATGGTCACGAGCATATCGTCGGCCAGTTTGCGCAAATCATCCGAAAGGTCGGCCACGGGGGCGCAGACCTTTTTGAGGCGGGGGTCGGGGTGTATCAGAATAGGCCTTTTCATGAGGCTCATTTAGGCGATGCAACCGCGCTGCGCAACATGGCCTTGCGCTTGGGGCGGAAATGGATAGCTTTTGACGCGAGATAACTCTGGAGAGCCCACATGAATTTTGACGAGATCATCGACCGCAAAGGAACCCACTCGGCCAAATGGGACATGATGGACAAGCTCTATAATGTACCTGCTGATGACGGGATTGCCATGTGGGTGGCGGATATGGACTTCCGCCCGCCTGCCTGTGTGCAAGGGGCTTTGGAGCGCATGGTCTCGCATGGGATCTACGGCTACTATGGCGGAGACGCCGAGTATCGTGCTGCGATCTGCTGGTGGATGAAAGAGCGGCATGGCTGGGAGGTTGACCCAGCTGCTATTTTCACGACCCACGGTTTGGTGAATGGCACCGCGCTGTGCGTGGATACCTGGACAGAAAAGGGCGATGGTGTTGTGCTTTTCACACCCGTCTATCACGCCTTTGCCAAAGTGATTAAAGCCAATGGCCGGCGCGTTGTCGAGTGCCCAATGGTGCTTGAAAGCGGGCGCTACGAGATGGACTTTGACGCCTACGAAGACATTTTGGATGGCACTGAAAAGATGGTTATTCTGTGCTCGCCACACAACCCGGGCGGCCGTGTCTGGAGCACAGACGAGCTGCGCCAAGTGGCTGAGTTTGCGAAAAAGCATGATTTGATTTTGGTGTCAGACGAAATCCACCATGATCTCGTGATGCCCGAGGCCAAGCATACGGTTATGGCCAATATCGAGGGGATTGAAGACCGGCTTGTCATGATGACGGCAACGACCAAGACGTTCAACATAGCGGGTGGGCATTCGGGCAATGTGATCATTCCCGACGAAAAGCTGCGCGCGGATTTCAACGCTAAAATGATGGGGCTTGGTATTTCGGCGAACTCTTTCGGGATCGAGATGGCCGAGGCGGCCTATTCACCTGAAGGCGCGGCTTGGGTTGATGCGCTGGTTGCCTATATCGATGGCAACAGAAAGGTCTTTGACGCGGGTATCAACGCTATTCCTGGCCTCAAATCGATGGGTTTGGAGGCAACCTACCTCGCATGGGTTGACTTTGAGGGCACCGGAATGAGCCGTGAGGAGTTTACCCGCCGCGTGGAAGAAGACGCAAAAATTGCTGCCAACCACGGGCCAACCTTTGGCACAGGCGGAGAGAGCTTCTTGCGCTTTAACCTCGCAACGCCACGCGCCTATGTCGAGCAAGCGGTAGAACGGCTGCAAAGAGCGTTTGCAGATTTGCAATAAGCTTTAGTGCAGCGAGGGCTGGGCTTTGCCGATGAGCGCGACGGGTGCATTCTCGTCGCGTGCGTAGTCAAGGGGCGGCTTGTCGTGAGCTTGTGAGGCGCGCTTGAACTCATAGTGCATCGCTTCCCCCTCTTCCTCGGAGGCTATGATGAGCGCGTTCATCAGGTGCTTTGTGCCGTCAAAGATATCAACAACCCCACGCAGTTTTGGGGCGCCTGTGATGTCGAGCGCAAAGCCTTTGTCCCAAAGTTTGAGGATCGGATATTGCACCTCGCCCATTTGCACCCGCAGGCGGGAGGACTTGAGCATGGCCTTTTTGCGCGCAGCTTTCAGCGCGGCTTCAACCTCGGGGGATAGATAGTCTGTCATCGGGCGCACCTTTCCTGAGAGGTATAGATTTGCACAGCTTGGTTGATAAACAAGTAACCGCCTCTTTCTATTTTACCAATGTTGCAGAGTTGTGACGCCTGTTGTGCATGAGCGCAGGGGGGCTGCGCGGGCGGGGGTGTTTCTTTGGCCATCTTGGGGGCCTAGGTATGGCTCAACGAACGGAAACAGGAGGCCCCGATGGGACAGTTGGTAGATGGCACATGGCACGATGTCTGGTATGATACAAACTCGACAGGCGGAGCTTTTAAGCGCACCACAGCCAAAGCACGCAACTGGATCACGGCTGATGGCTCAGCCGGGCCAACGGGCGAAGGCGGCTTTCCTGCGGTGAGTGGGCGCTACCATCTGTATGTCTCGCATGCCTGCCCTTGGGCGCACCGTGCTTTGATCTTTCGGGCACTTAAGGGTCTGACCGACCATATCAGCGTTTCGGTTGTGCACCCTGACATGCTGTCAGATGGCTGGACCTTTGAAACAGACGCACATGGCGCCACGGGTGATACGCTCTATGGCTTGTCGTTTGCACGCGATATTTACCTGAAGGATGACCCAAAGGCCTCAGGGCGCGTGACGGTGCCGATCTTGTGGGACAAAGAGCGCGAGATGATTGTGAGCAATGAAAGCTCCGAGATCATCCGCATGTTCAACTCGGCGTTTGACGGGCTGACGGGCAACCGTGATGACTACTGGCCAGAGGCTATGCGCGGCGAGATTGAAGAGGTCAACGAGCGGATCTATCACAGCTTTAACAACGGTGTGTACAAAGCGGGCTTTGCCACCAGCCAAGCGGCTTACGATGCGGCGATTGATCCGCTGTTTGACACAATGGATTGGCTTGAGGCGCGGCTGGGCACAAACCGCTATCTGATGGGCGATACGCTCACAGAGGCCGATTGGCGGCTGTTCACCACGCTTGTGCGCTTTGATCTGGTCTATCATTTGCACTTCAAATGTAACCGCAAGCGGGTGATCGACTACCCAAATCTCTGGGCCTATACACGTGAGCTTTATCAGGTCGCTGGCGTCGCCGAGACAGTCAACTTTGCGCATATCGTGCGGCATTACCACTACAGCCATGACACGATTAACCCGAGCCGCATTATCCCGACCAACCCCGTGATCGACTTTATGGAGCCACACGGACGGGGCTAATTGTCCGATATCTTGTGGATAACTCGGTGCGCCACCCCAGATGGGGTGGCACGCGCGTTGACAAGCCGCCTTTGCGCCCGCCAGACTGGTGAGCAGCCAGAATCAAAGGTGTCCAGCGAGCCGTGCAGTTTCACAAGCTCAGACTTACGGGGTTCAAAAGCTTCGTCGATCCGACCGATCTGATCATTCAGGACGGTCTGACAGGCGTGGTTGGCCCCAATGGCTGCGGCAAATCCAACCTGCTTGAAGCGCTCCGCTGGGTGATGGGCGAAAACCGCCCCACCGCCATGCGTGGCGGCGGGATGGAAGATGTGATCTTCGCAGGCGCCCAAAGCCGCCCTGCGCGCAACTTTGCCGAAGTGTCGCTGCACATCGACAACCACGACCGCCTCGCACCTGCGGGATTTAACGACATGGACAACCTCGAGATTGTCCGCCGCATCACGCGTGATGTGGGCAGTGCCTATAAGGCCAACGGTAAAGACACCCGCGCCCGCGATGTGCAGATGTTGTTTGCAGATGCTTCAACAGGTGCGCATTCGCCGGCACTTGTGCGTCAGGGCCAGATCAGCGAGCTGATCAACGCCAAGCCGAAGAACCGCCGCCGCATTCTGGAAGAAGCGGCTGGTATCTCGGGGCTTTACCAACGCCGCCATGAAGCGGAGCTGAAGCTCAAAGGCGCTGAGACCAATCTCACCCGTGTGGATGATGTGCTGGAACAATTGGCGGCACAGCTTTCACAATTGGCGCGTCAGGCGCGGCAGGCGTCCCGCTATCGGGAGATTGGCGAAGATTTGCGCCGCAGCGAAGGTTTGCTCCTTTATCGTCGTTGGAAGGAAGCCCAAGTCTCGCACCTGGAAGAGCAGGAAGTGCTAAAGCAGCGTACGGTGGCTGCTGCGCAGGCAGAAACAGCTGCGCGTGAAGCGGGCAAGTTGCGCCAGAAATGTGAAGACGCGCTGCCAGCCCTGCGTGAAGAAGAGGCGATTGCGGCGGCTGTCTTGCAGCGTCTCACGGTGCAGCGCGACACGCTGCAAGACCAAGAGACGCGCGCGCTTGCAACCATCGAAACTCTGGAAGCACGTATTCGACAGCTTGCGGCAGATATGGAGCGGGAAGATGCGCTCAACCGTGATGCAGGTGAAACGATTGCGCGGCTTGAATGGGAAGCTGGCGAGCTCAAGAAAGCAGGCGAGGGCCACGACGCCAAACTGGGTGCGGCCTCGGACGCTTCGGGTGAGGCGGCGCAGGTGCTTCAGTCGCGTGAGACGGCACTCTCCGAGCTGACCGAAGATGTGGCGCGGCTTGCTGCGCGGCACCAGTCAGCACAGCGCTTGCTTGACGACAGCCGCAAAACAGAAGCGCGCTCGAGTGGCGAGGCTGAAAAAGCCAAGCTTGCGGCGGGAGATGCGAAGGCTCTGCTTGAGAAGGCCGCTGTTGATTTTGAAAGAGCACAGGCGGCTGAAGGCTTGGCCACCAAGCGGTCGGCAGAGGCGGAAGAGGCGCTCATTGCCGCTGAAGCGGCACGCGCGGCGACACAGGCGCGCGAGGCAGATGCGCGCGCGGAACGCAGCGAAGCTGATGGCGAAGTCAACGCGCTGTCTGCCGAGGCCACAGCCCTTGCGCGGCTGGTTGAACGCGACACCGCCGAGGGCGGGCAGATCATTGATCAGGTGCAGGTGGAACCCGGCTTTGAAAAAGCTCTGGGCGCGGCGCTGGCGGATGATTTGCGCGCGCCAGAGGTGGATGAAGATGGCCCCTCGGGCTGGGCGACTTTGCCCGCTTATCGCGAAGCTCAAGGCTTGCCCGCTGGTGTGACGCCTTTGTCAAACCATGTGAATGTGCCGGCTGTGCTTGCACGGCGCATGGCGCAGATCGGGCTGGTAGATGCGGATGCGGCGGGGGCTTTGCAAGGCGCACTGAAACCGGGGCAACGCCTTGTGAGCCTTGATGGCGACTTGTGGCGCTGGGACGGGTTTCGCGCTTGGGCCGAAGATGCGCCCAGTGCAGCCGCGCTGCGCCTTGAGCAGCTCAACCGCCTCGAGGCGCTGAAGCAGCAGATGGAAGCTGCCAATTCCAAGGCGCAGGGGGCGCGTATGGCCCATCAGGCGCTGACAGAGCAGCTCAAGCGCGATGGTGAGGCTGATAAGGCCGCGCGCGATGCGCGACGGGCGGCGGATACGGCTGTGGCCGAGGCGGCCCGCGCCTTGAGCCGTGCGGAGGCTGATCGCACCTTGGCAGAGTCGCGGCTCGACAGTTTGGGCCTTGCTGTGAAACGTCATGAAGACGAGGCCATGGCCGCGCGGCGCTCCTTGCAGGAGGCCGAGCGCGGGCTGAAAGAACTGGGCGATCTGGATACGGCACGGGCCGAAGTCGAAGATGTGAAAATGACCGTTGAGGCGGCGCGCATGACGATGATGTCAAAGCGTTCGGCGCATGACGAGCTGCGCCGCGAGGGCGAGGCGCGCACGCGGCGGGGACAGGAAGTGACCAAGGAGCTTTCGGGCTGGCGCCACCGTCTGGAGACGGCGGGCAAGAGGATTGCCGAGCTGGCCGAGCGCAAAGTGGCCTCCGAGCTGGAGCTGAAGGAAGCCACTGCGGCGCCTGAAGAAATTGCGGCAAAGCGCGAAGAGCTGGGGCACTCGATCACACAGGCAGAGGGGCGCAAGGGCGTGGCCTCTGATGCGCTTTCGGCGGCGGAAAGTGCGGAGCGTGAGGCCACTATTGCGGAGCGTGATGCAGAGCGCGCGGCCTCGGAGGCGCGTGAGGCGCGGGCGCGGGCCGAGGCGCGCACAGAGGCCGCACGCGAGACTGTGGCCTATGCGGCGGGTCGCATCGAAGAAGAGCAAGACACGACGCCCGAGGCGCTCTTGGAGAGCCTTGGAGCAGACCCTGAAAAGATGCCTGCCTCAGAGGATATCGAGCAGGATGTGAACCGCCTCAAGCGGCAGCGTGACGCTTTGGGCGCGGTCAATCTGCGCGCCGAGGAAGACGCCAAAGAGGTGTCGGAAGAGCATGATACCCTCTTGAGCGAAAAGACCGATCTGGAAGAGGCGATCCGCGCTTTGCGCAGCGGAATTGCGAGCCTCAACCGCGAGGGGCGCGAGCGCCTGCTGACAGCTTTTGAGCAGGTGAACGAGAATTTCTCTATGCTTTTCAAGCACCTGTTCGGAGGGGGGGACGCCAATCTGGTGCTTGTCGAAAGCGATGACCCGTTGGATGCAGGCCTTGAGATTATGTGCCAACCTCCCGGCAAAAAGCTGGCGACGCTCTCGCTGCTTTCGGGCGGGGAGCAGACGCTGACGGCGATGGCCCTGATCTTTGCGGTCTTCCTTGCCAACCCCGCGCCGATCTGTGTGCTCGACGAGGTCGACGCGCCTTTGGATGACGCCAATGTCACAAGGTTTTGCGACCTTCTGGACGAGATGTGCCGCCAGACGGACACGCGCTTTTTGATCATCACGCACCACGCTGTGACGATGAGCCGGATGGACCGTTTGTTTGGCGTGACCATGCAGGAGCGCGGCGTGAGCCAGCTTGTGAGCGTTGACCTGAAGAAGGCGGAAGCCATGGTGGCCTGACCCGCACCGCGCGGTGGGGTTAAGGCCTGCTGCGCTGCTGAAAACGGGGGGGTGATATGCGTGCACCGGGCGTGCACCATGCGTGCACCGCCTGATCTTTACGCTTCGTTAGGGAAATCTGGTAAACGCAGCGTGCGAGGCGCGTGCTGATAAACGCCCCACAATGACCGACAGAAAGCGGAGCCTGCTGCGTAGAAGTCCTAACGGCTCTGAACGTCGCAGGCCTGATCAATCAAGGACTATATCTCACATGCGCATTTCTTTGAGGGGGCCAATGTGGTCAGCGGGCCGAGTTTGGTCGATTGCAAATTGTCGCGCGGAACCGAGACCACGTGTTTTTCCATCACCATCAAGGCCGAGCCGAAAGCCCATACACCCGGCCCGTGGTGTCCGACCTCTGTGAGTGACGGGGCCGACAAGGGCGGGATCTGGCTGAAGGACGGCACAGTGCATGATGTTGATGGCGCGTTCATCACCGAGCTGCCGACGCTTTACGACGACGAGACATGGCAGCTTTTTGACCAGACGACAGGTCAGGTGCGCGTGACCGACACGAGAGAGGCTTGTGAAGCCGCTGCGCGCCCTGATGTCGACCCCGCGTATAACAACTACTGTGTGCAGTGTTTGCCCGAGTATATGGAGGATGGGGCCACGATGACTTATATTATCCCGCTCGCCCCTCACGACACGTGGCGAAAAAATGAAACCCGCATGGTTGGTGCAGGTGTGGCCAAGAACGGCATCCGCCTTGATGTGCCAGCGCCGGTTGATGCGATTTTGGATGCGCATACCCTGGCGCCATTTGATGACTGCGGGGGGCATGTGAACCTCCATGTCGGCTATCACTACCATGCCGTCACAGGCTGCCTTGAAAGTGGTGCGGCGGCGACGGCAGAGGCCGAGCAGATAGGGATTGCGATGGATGGATACGGAATTTTCACCCATCTTCTGGCTGACGGAACCGCGCCTGTCGGACTGGATGTGTGCAATGGTCACGAGAGCGCAGAGCTTGGCTATCATTACCACGCAGGCGCGGCTGGCTGTGCGTTGCAAGACCCTGACCGCGCCTGTGATGCGACTGCTCGGCCCCCGCGCCCTTAGGCGCGGCCGGGGGGCGCAAGGGAGATAGCTGTGCCCGCTGAGCACCTTGGAAACATCTGTTTCACTGTTTCGCGGCCACGAACGATCCGTGGTAAAACCCTGATATTATCGCACGAGCGCCCAGAAGTTGCCTGATTGTGGCAGCATACCATTCCTTGAGAGATGAAAAATTCGAGGGATGATCGAGAATGGACCGACTGACCGAAATGGAAGCCTTTGCGATGGTCGTTGACCAAGGCGGGTTTACCGATGCAGCCAAGAAGATGGGGATATCAAAATCAGCCGTTTCAAAGCATGTGTCGAGCCTTGAGGCGCGCCTGGGCGCGCGGCTTTTGAACCGCACAACGCGGCGGGTGAGCCCCACCGAGATCGGCCTTGCCTATTATGACCGCGCGCGGCGCGTGCTGAATGATGCGGGCGAGGCGGATGCGCTGGTGTCGTCCATGCAGTCTGATCCATCGGGCCTTCTGAGAATTTCTGTGGCAACAGACTTTGGTGTCAACCACCTCAGCCCTGTGCTGGGCGAGTTCCTTGCCGACTTCCCTGACATCACCGTGAATATGGTGCTCAACAACCGCTATGTGGAGCTGATCTCGGAAGGCTTTGATATGGCCATCCGCATTGGTGACCTGGAAGACAGCTCTCTGCGCGCGCGCAAGCTCACCGAGACGAGTATGCGCATGATCGCTTCGCCGAGCTATTTCCAGCGCCACGGGCGGCCCCAGAAGATTGACGATCTGAATGACCACAAGCTCTTGCATTACTCCAACCACTCGGCGGGCAATGTCTGGAAAATCACCGCGCCCTCGGGCGAGAAACGCCAAGTGCGCACGGCGGGCTGGCTGACTGTAAATGACGGGCAATCGCTGCTCAATGCGGCAGTGTCGGGCCTTGGTATCGCTTACTTGCCGAGCTTTCTTTACGCGGATGCGCTGGAGAAGGGGCTTGTGGAAGATGCGATCCCTGATTTGCCGATGGAGACACAAGGCATCTATGCGGTTTACCCGCCCGGCCGCTTTACGCAGCCCAAGGTGCGCGCCTTTATCGACTTCCTTGCTCACAGCTTTGGCGACAAAGGCCCAAGCAACTGGTGAGCGCTTTTTGAGAGATTTTCCCCAGCGGTTCAAACCGCACCTGGCCCCGGATGTGTCCGGGGCCTTTTTTGTGCGCGCGGGCGCTGTGGCGAAACGCCGGGCCTTTGGCCTCTACATTCGGATTTTAATGAACTAATGTGGGCACCCAAACGTACCGATAGGAGCGTTTCAAACAATGGGAGAAACCCAAATGACCAACGATTTTCAGACCCAAGCGGCCCGTCCGCTTGTGAAGCAGTGGGCCGAGAGCGCACGTGACGGCAAACTTGAGCGCCGCGAGTTTCTCGCGATGGCGAGCACGTTTGGCGCAAGTGCAGCCGTGGCTTACGGCCTGCTCGGACAGGCAGCCCCCGCGATGGCGGCAGGCGAAGCCAAGACAGGCGGGGTTCTGAAAGTCGGGATGCGCGTTTTGGCGATGAAAGACCCGCGCACGTTTGACTGGAGCGAGCACGGCAACATTGCGCGCCAGTTTCAGGAAACGCTTGTGCGCTGGAACACCGATTTTACCTTCTCGGGCCAGTTGCTGGAAGGCTGGACTGTCAGCGACGACGCCAAGACCTATACGCTCAACCTGCGCAAAGGCGCGATGTGGAGCAACGGCGAGGCTTTCACAGCAGATGACGTGGTGTTTAACCTGACGCGCTGGTGTGACTCGGCGGCGGAAGGCAACTCTATGGCGGCGCGCTTTAGCACGCTTATGGATGCAGACAGCGGACAGGCGCGCGACGGTGCGATTGTGAAGCTCGATGATATGACCGTGCAGCTCAACCTTTCGGCCCCTGATATTTCGCTGATTGCGAGCATGTCTGACTACCCAGCGATGATCGTGCCGCAGAGCTATGATGCGGAAGCTGACTTTGCTGCCAATGCCGTGGGCACGGGCGCGTTTGAGCTGGTGAGCTATGATGTGGGTGTGAAAGCTGTGCTCAAACGTCGCGAGAGCGGCTGGTGGGGCGGAAAAGCCCATTTGGACGGTATCGAATTCATCGACTATGGCACGGATGACTCCAACATCGTGGCTGCGTTTGAGGCGGAAGAAATTCACATCAACGATGTGACCAACTCCGACTTCAAAGACATTCTGGACGGGCTTGGCCTTGAGCGTCAGTCAAAGCCGACAGCCAACACGATTGTGGCGCGGATGCGCGTGGATGCGGCCCCCTATGACAACCAAGAGGTGCGCCGCGCGGTGCAGCTGGCGGTTGATCCTGCGACTGTGCTGGAGATCGGTTACAACGGTGACGGGATCGTGGCGGAAAACCACCATGTCGGCCCGATGCACCCCGAGTATGCCGAGCTGCCCAAGATTGCTGCTGACCCTGTGAAAGCCAAGGCGATGCTCGATGCGGCGGGCCATGGTGACACAGAGCTTGAGCTGATCTCGATTGATGGCGACTGGCGCACTGTGACAACCGACGCGATTGCAGCACAGCTGCGCGATGCGGGCTTCAACGTGAAGCGCACGGTTATTCCCGGCTCGACCTTCTGGAACGGCTGGACGGAATACCCCTTCTCGACAACCAACTGGGCGCCGCGCCCCTTGGGCATTCAGGTGCTTGGCCTGGCCTATAAGGCTGGCGGATCATGGAACGAGACGGGCTTTGCCGATGCTGCGTTTGATGCGAAGCTGGCCGAGGCCTCAGGTGTGTTTGACAATGACGCGCGCCGCGAGATCATGAAAGACCTGCAGATGACGCTGCAAGACAGTGGCATCATGATCCAGCCTTACTGGTACAACATGACGCTGCACCATGTGGCTGAAGTGAAGAATGCTGAGCGCCACCAAGCGCGCGAGATGCATTTTGAAAAGGTCTGGCTCGACGCATAAGCGCTGACGCTTTGAAACAGGAAAAGCCGCCGAGGGAGACTTCGGCGGCTTTTTCTTTTGGGGCTGGCGCTATTGCGGAGAAGGGTGGGGGAGAGCCCCATTCGGACGTTTGTATGCTGCACCCAGCCGGAACAGCACCGAAGGTGCCCGGCCATCGTCAGCCCCTCCCTTGGGCTGGCGATTTGGCAGATGCAGGTGCGTTTCTCATTCTGAGGATGTGCTTGGCAGGCATAAAGCACTTCGTAAGTGCTGTCGGGTCGCCACCCCAGGGGCTGCCGTTGGCCCGCGTTGCGAAGGCCCCCTCCGTTCTGCAAAATAGCCTTACCGCGTGGGCACGGGCGCGCCTTCGCCGCGGTAGTCGTAAAAGCCGCGGCCTGTTTTGCGGCCCAGCCAGCCAGCAGCGACATATTTTGTGAGCAGGGGGCAGGGGCGATATTTGGTGTCGGCCAGCCCGTCGTGCAGCACGTTCATGATCGCGAGGCAGGTATCAAGGCCGATAAAGTCGGCCAGTTCGAGCGGGCCCATCGGGTGGTTGGCGCCAAGCTTCATGGCGTTGTCGATCGAGGCAACATTGCCGACGCCTTCATAGAGCGTATAGCAGGCCTCGTTGATCATCGGGATCAGGATGCGGTTGACGATGAAGGCGGGGAAATCTTCGGCAGAGGCCGCGGTTTTGCCAAGCTTTTCAACCACGGCAAGGCAGCTCTGGTAGGTTTCATCATCGGTGGCGATGCCGCGGATCAGCTCGACCAGCTGCATGAGCGGCACGGGGTTCATGAAGTGGAAGCCCATGAACTTTTCGGGGCGGTCGGTGCGCGCGGCGAGACGGGTGATGGAGATTGACGAGGTGTTTGATGTCACGATCGTATGGTCGGGCAGGTGCGGCACGAGGCCTTCGAGGATCTTGATTTTGATCTCTTCGTTCTCGGTCGCGGATTCGATGACGAGATCGGCTGCGCCGAGGGCGGCCACATCAAGTGCTGGGCTGATGCGCGCGAGGCCTGCTTGCATATCGTCTTCGGTGATCAGCGAACGCGAGACCTGACGCGCCATGTTCTTCTCGATTTTGGCGAGCGCGGCTGTGAGGGCATCTTGGCTCAGGTCATTGAGCGTTACATCATAGCCTGCGAGCGCCATGACATGAGCGATCCCGTTGCCCATCTGGCCAGCCCCGATGACGCCGACTGTTTTGATATCCATGATGCTCTCCTTGCGGTGTTAACCAGCACAATAGGCCGTGGCCTTGCGCGGCTGCAAGGCGAAACATCGGCTTATAATTAGGGGGCATTTTATTTGTTAACAGCTTGGAAATGGCTATCGCCCATCTTCGGCAATGGGTGAGTTAACATAGTGGTGGGAACCATGTCTTATGAACGAATTGGGGGCGCAAGCCTTGACTATCGCATGTGCGAGTATGACGGATCGCGGCTGGCGTTTCGCGGGCCGAAGCGCTCTTTGGATGAGCCGTATATCGCGGTTCTGGGGGGCACAGACACTTTTGGAAAGTTTATTCCACGGCCCTATTCGGACCGCTTGGAAGACAAGCTTGGGCTGCCCTGCCTGAACCTCGGGGTGATGAGCGGGGGGCTTGATGCCTTTGTCAGCGACCTCGGGGTGCTGAGCATGGCGGCGCGGGCCAAGGCTGTTGTGGTGCAGGTGATGAGCGCGCACACGCTCTCCAACCGATATTATACGGTGCATCCGCGCCGCAACGACCGCTTCTTGCGCGCTTCGAGCGCGATGGAGCAGTTGTTTCGCGATGTGGATTTTACCGAGTTTCACTTTACCAACCATATGCTGCGCGAGCTGGCGGCCCGCTATCCTGACAGGTTTATGGTGCTGGCAGAAGAGTTGCAGCAGGCCTGGGTGGCGCGGATGCGGCTCCTGATTGAGCGGATCGGGCGGCCTGTGACGCTGTTGTGGATGGCAGATCACGAGCCTGACGAGAAGCGCGGCTTTGCTCATGTGGCCAGTGCGCCTTTTGCTGTGACCCAAGAGATGATGTTGCAGCTCGAAGGTGTGGTGAGTGACACGGTGATCTGTGCGGCCAGTGCTGCGGCGCTCGCGCGCGGGAGCGAAGGGATGCTCTATGCGCCACAAGAGGCGCAGGCGGCGCGGGAGCTTTTGGGGCCAGCGGTGCATGAAGAGGCTGCTGAGGCGCTTTACCCGACCTTGCGCGCGGCGCTGATTAAGCGGCGTTGAGCCAGCTGCGCAGAGCGGCCTCAAAGGCACGGGGGCGCTCGGCGTGAAGCCAGTGCCCCGCCTCGGGTATTTTGGCAAAGCGCGCTGTGGGAAAAAGCGCCTTGATCCGCGGGCGGTGTTCTGGCGTGACGTAGTCTGATGTCGCCCCTGTGAGAAAGAGCGTGGGGCCGTCAAACTGTGTGTCCAGCCCCTCGGGGAAGCTGAGAATTTTGGCCATATTGGCCTCAAGCGCTGCAAGGTTCAGCCGCCATGCGCGCCCCTTCACATCAAGGGACTGGGTGAAAAAGGCGGCAAGAGTCGGGTCTTTTACCAGCGGCAGAAGTGCCTCTTGGGCATCAGAGCGTGTTTCGATGGCGCTCAGGTCAAGGGTGCGCATGGCATCGATATATTGCTGCTGGGAGTGGGTGTAGCTGACAGGTGCAATATCGGCCACCGTAAGGCGGCCCACAAGCTCGGGGTGTTTGAGCGCGAGGAGCATGGCAGCCTTGCCGCCCATCGAGTGGCCCAGCACATCTGCGCGGCCCCCATGGGCTGTGATGACCTCTGCGAGGTCATCTGCCATGGCTTCGTAGCTGTGGTCTTCGGAGTGCAGCGAGCTGCCGTGGTTGCGCATATCAACCGCGATGACCTGCCGCTCGTCAGACAAGCGCTTGGCGATCACGCCCCAGTTGCGCCCCGAGCCGAAGAGGCCATGAGCAATGAGAAGCGGGCGGGCGGATGCGGCTGTGCCGTGCAGGATCGTGTTGAGCATGGAGAGAGTGATAGGGTATTTTGGCAGGCAATGGAAAGAGGCCTTGGGCTGCGCATTGCGCAAAGAAAAAGCCCGCGGCGGCGAAGCGCGCGGGCTTTTGAAGCTGTGTGTCTGGCTTAGCGCACGTAGGCGTCAGCAAAGCCTGCGCTGCGGGCTTTGGCCACGGCGGCGTTGATCTGGCCTGAGGCGAAAGGCCCCGCCAAAACAAGGCGATAGGATTTGCTGCCTTTTTTGAGCGTGCCCAAGCGCGCAGGCAGGCCTGCGGCGGCAATACGCTGTGCCGCGCGCTGGGCGTTGGCGGGATTGGCAAACATGCCAACCTGCACATAGCGCCCTTTTGCGGCTGCCTTGGGCGCGGTGGCTGCGGCCGGCTTGCTGCGCGACGAGGTTGTGAGACCCATGGCTGCGTTCTGGTCGGCCATGCTTGTGTAGGGGTAGCGCAGCTCGGGGAAGAGGTTGTTGACCACGCGGCCTGTGTCTTTGACGTAGAGTTTGCGTGGCAGTGTGCGTGTCCAGATCAGGTCGGATTGGCGGATGCCCTCTACGGTCATGTGAGCGCGCTTGGTGTTGAGGCGGTCATCATCCCAGACTTTGCGGTAGCCTTTGGGCACGGTCGTTTTGACGTTTGAGCGCTGCTGCTCTTCATAGACATGGCGGGGGATCACGCGGGTGCTGCCCGAGGCGTTGATCTGGCCTGTTGCTTTGCTGCGTGTGACGGTGCGCTGGGGCTGGGCGGCGGCTGTTGTGGCCTTGCGAGGGGCGGCTGCCTTGGGCTGAACGCTGATCGCGCCTGCGGAGGGCGACTGGCCTTGCGGGCCGCACCGAACGCCTGAGCCTGTGCCCGCGTATTGTGCGCTGATGCCTGTGAAATTGACGCAGGTTTTCTGGCGTGTGGCTGTTGGCTTGGCCTGAGGTGCGGGCTTTGCCACTTTGGCGGCGGTGCGCACAGCGGGTTGTGGGGCTGGTTGTATGCGGCGCACTTGCTGTGGCTGCACGGCAGGGCGCACGGCTTGCGGCGCGACGCGGACCACGCGAGGTGCTGGCGCGGCGGCAACCTGTGCCTGACGCGCGGGTTGTTGGCGTGTTGGAGCCTGTGCTGTGGGCTGGCGCACAGCTTGGCGCACTACGGGCGCTGGAGCAGGCGTAGCCTTGGCCACACGGGCGGCAGGCTGGGGCGCTGGCGCGGCGGGTGCGGCTTTGGGCACGATCTGTGTGACTTGTGACGAGGCGCTTTGCTGCGTGACGCGGGCCTCCTGGCCTGCGAAGGTGGGTTGCATCCCGCAGAGGAGCTTGCGCGAGCGTGTGACACGCGGAACCCAGTTTACGCGGCCATCAATGCCTGCGCGCACAAAGGCGCAGCCGTTGTTGTCGACAAATTGCTTACCTTTGAAAGAGGAGGGCGGAAAATTGACCGGCCCGTCAACATTGCGCAAGGCTTGCGCGTGGGCCGCTGAGAGACCCAGTGAAAGAAAAAAAGCGCCTAGCGCTGCGACTCGTAAAAAACTCATACTTTGCCCCCACAAATATTGTGAGAACATGCCTGATCAGTCTGAACGAGTCTAGCGGCGAAATAGTTAAAAATCGGCTATTTTGTGCCGAACATGCGGTCACCCGCATCCCCTAGGCCCGGGACGATGTATCCTTGGGCGTTGAGGCACTCATCAAGCGAGGCTGTGATGATGTGGACATCAGGGTGTGCTTCGGCCATCCGTGCGACGCCCTCGGGGGCTGCCAGCAGGCAGAGAAAGCGGATGCGCTTGGCTCCTGCGGCTTTGAGCATGTCGATGGCCGCGACCGAGGAGTTGCCCGTGGCCAGCATCGGATCAACGACCAGCACATCGCGGTTTTCGATGTCTTCGGGCACTTTGAAGTAATATTCGACCGGCATCAGCGTTTCTTCGTCGCGGTAGAGGCCGACAAAGCCGACGCGGGCTGACGGAATGAGGTGCAAGAGGCTGTCGAGCATCCCGTTGCCTGCGCGCAGAATCGAGACGAGCGCGAGCTTTTTGCCCGAGAGATAAGGCGACTGCATCGGCTGGAGCGGCGTGTCGACTTCGCGCATCTCAAGTTGCAAGTCGCGGGTGGCTTCATAGGCGAGGAGCTGGGCGATCTCCCCCAAGAGCTGACGGAAGTGCGCCGAGGGCGTGGCTTTATCGCGCATAATGCTGAGTTTGTGCTGCACCAACGGATGGTCAACGACTGTCAGGTTTTGGCTCATGTCTCTGTCTCGCTTTTGAATGCGGATCAGAGAAAGCTGTGCCCTGCGCCGCGTGTTGGAAGGCCGAGGTATGCGGCCACGGAAGCCGCCACATCGGCGAATTGGATGTGTCCTAGCGCACCTGTGCCTGCCCCTGCAACCAGAACGGGGACACGTTCGCGGGTGTGGTCTGATCCTGGCCATGTCGGATCGTTGCCGTGATCGGCTGTGAGGATGAGCAAATCATCGGGTTTGAGGCGCGCCAGAAGGTTGCCGACTTCGCCATCAAACCACTCAAGCTGGCGTGCGTAGCCTGCTGCGTCGCGTCGGTGGCCGAACTCTGTGTCAAACTCCACAAAATTGGCAAAGGTGAAGGTCCCCTCGGGGGCTGTTTCCATGTGCTCATGGAGGTTTGCCATCAGGTCCGCATCGCGGCCTTTGAAGGTGCTGTCGATGCCGCTCATGGAGAAAATATCGGCGATCTTGCCTATGGCATGTGTCTTTAACCCTGCGTCTTGCGCCCAGTTGAGCAGCGTGGGCGCGGGCGTTGCCATGGCGTAGTCGTGGCGGTTTTTGGTGCGGGTGAAGCTGCCGTCTGTGCCAGTGAACGGCCGTGCGATGACGCGGCCCACTTTGAGCTTGTGCAAATGCGGGGCGAGCTCTTTGCAGAGCGTGAGCAGGCGGGTCAGGCCGAAGCTGTCTTCATGGGCGGCGATCTGGAAGACAGAGTCGGCAGAGGTGTAGCAGATGGGGAAGCCTGTGCGCATATGCTCGGCTCCCAAACGGTCAATCACCTCTGTGCCAGAGGCGTGGCTGTTGCCAAGGATGCCCTCGGTGCCTGCGAGCTTTTGCACCAATGCGGTGATCTCGGGCGGAAAGGCGGGCGAGGTGTCGGGGAAGTAGTGCCACGCCCAAGGGACAGGCACACCTGCCAGCTCCCAGTGGCCGGAGGGGGTATCCTTGCCGAGGCTCACTTCGGTGGCGGCGGCGTAGCGGCCCTTGAGCCGGGGGGCTGCGGGCTGGGGCAGGCCAGAGGCCAGTGTGATGGCCTCGCGCAGCCCCAAGCTTTCCATATGCGGCAGCTTTGGCGCGCAGGTTTCATAGATATGGCCCAGCGTGTTTGCGCCTGTGTCGGGCAAGGTGCCGTTGAAAAACTGCGCAGCGTCGGGCGCGCCGCCGATGCCGACAGAATCCATAACCACAAGGAAGGCGCGGGGCATCAGGAGAGCCTTTCAAAGATAAGCGGCTGGGGCGCGGGCGCTGCGCCGAACGTGGTGGCGGCGAGCACCGCCGCCTCGGCCACTGTTGCAGCGCTTTCGCGGCTGGCATGGATGCGCGCGATGGGCGTGCCTTTGGTGACACGTGTGCCAAGGGGGAGCAGGTCCGAGAGGCCCACGGCGGGGTCGATGGTGTCGGTCTCAACCTGTCGCCCGCCGCCAAGGGCCACCACAGCAAGGCCGAGCGCTTCCCCGTCATAGGCGGTGATGTAGCCTGTTTCGGGGGCTTTGACCTCGCGGATGATGTTGGCTTCGGGCAGGAAGCGCGCCCAGTTTTCCACAAAGCCGACGGGCCCGCCTTGGGCTCGGCACATCCGCGCGAAAGCTTCGGCGGCCTGACCCGAGGCGATGGCGGCCGTGATTTTTGCGCTGCCGTCCTCAGGGCTTGTGGCGAGGCCTGCATCGGCCAGCAACTGGCCGCCGAGCGCGGCTGTCAGCTCTTTGAGGGGGGCGCTGGCCTGCGAGGTGAGGGCGCGCATGACTTCGGCCACTTCAAGGGCGTTGCCCAATGAGGGCACAAGCGGCTGGTTCATATTGGTGATGAGCGCACTTGTTTTGCAGCCTGCGGCATTGGCTGTGCTGACGAGCGACTGCGCCAGCGCGCGGGCGGTGTCGGGCGTTTTCATAAAGGCGCCAGAGCCGCATTTCACATCCAGGACGAGCGCTTGCAGGCCAGCGGCGAGCTTTTTGGAGAGGATCGAGGCTGTGATGAGGTCGAGGCTTTCGACCGTGCTTGTCACATCGCGGATCGCGTAGAGGCGTTTGTCGGCGGGGGCCAATGTGGGCGAGGCCGAGACAATGGCGAGGCCGTTGTGGGCCACGGTGTGTTTGAACTCGGCCGCCGTGAGCGCGGTTTTGAAGCCGGGGATGGCTTCGAGCTTGTCCAGCGTGCCGCCCGTGTGGCCAAGGCCGCGGCCCGAGACCATGGGCACAAAGCCGCCACAGGCCGCAAGCGCAGGGGCCAGCAGCAGCGACACGCAATCGCCCACGCCGCCCGTGGAGTGTTTGTCGATGATGGGGGCGGGCAGATCCCATGTGGTGACATCACCGCTGTCGCGCATGGCGAGGGTGAGGGCCACGGCATCTTCGGGGGCGAGCTTGGAGAGGACGACACCCATGGCAAACGCGCCTGCCTGGGCATCACTCACCGCGCCGTCGGCCAAGCCTTGGGCAAAGGCCTTGAGCGGCTCTGCGCCAATCGGCTGGCCACGGCGCAGGGCCGCAAGGAGCGCACGGGTGTCGCTCATGCTTTGTCCATGTGCTCGTTTGCAAAGGCACCGGGCAGAAGCTCGGCCAGGGTGTAGCGTATTTCTTTGCCTTCGGTGGTGGCGAGGGTGACGGGGGTGTCGGCTTGGCCGAACTCCATAAGCTTCTGGCGGCAGCCGCCGCAGGGCGGCACGGGGGCGGGGCTGTCGGCGATGACATAGACTTCGGCAAGCTGTGTCTGGCCTGCCGCGACCATGGCGGCAATTGCGCCTGCTTCGGCACAGGTGCCTTCGGGGTAGGCGACATTTTCAACGTTGCAGCCAGAAAAGACATCGCCAGCAGGGGTGCGCAGGGCGGCGCCGACTTTGAAGTTGGAGTAGGGCGCATAAGCATTGAGGCGCACAGCGCGTGCGGCATCGGCCAGAGACATGGGAAAAGCCTTTCAAAATATTCGCGCTATCTTGTGAGAGAGCGTCAGGGGAGTGCAAGGGGAGATTCTGCGCATGGCGGAAACGGGCTAGAAATTAAGCTTCACATTAATTGGTTTAATGCTAAACTATTTTGAAATGGCGCGAGCCTGAGGGAGAGACCATGTCGATTGATAAGACCGAAAACGCACGCGAAGCGGCGCTGAACTACCATGAATTTCCGCGCCCCGGAAAGCTGGAGATCCGCCCGACGAAGCCCATGGCCAACGGGCGCGACCTTGCGCGTGCTTATTCACCCGGTGTGGCAGAAGCCTGTATTGAAATCTCCAAGAACCCGGCTGATGCGAGCCGCTACACGGCGCGCGGCAACCTTGTGGCTGTTGTGACCAATGGCACGGCGGTGCTTGGCCTTGGCAACATCGGCGCGCTGGCCTCCAAGCCTGTGATGGAGGGTAAGGCTGTGCTCTTCAAGAAGTTTGCGGGCATCGACTGTTTTGACATCGAGGTGAACGAGAGCGACCCCGAGAAGCTGGCCGATATTGTCTGCGCGCTGGAGCCGACCTTCGGGGCGATCAACCTTGAAGACATCAAGGCGCCTGATTGCTTTATCGTGGAGAAGATCTGCCGCGAGCGCATGGGGATCCCTGTGTTTCACGACGACCAGCACGGCACGGCTATTGTTGTGGGGGCGGCTGCGACGAATGCGTTGCATGTGGTGGGTAAGAAATTTGAAGACATAAAACTTGTTAGCACGGGGGGCGGCGCGGCGGGGATTGCCTGCCTCAACCTGCTTTTGAAGCTGGGCCTGAAGCGTGAAAATGTCTGGCTCTGTGATATTCACGGGCTGGTCTATGAGGGCCGCGAAGAAGACATGAACCCGCAGAAAGCCGCTTTTGCGCAGAAGAGCGACAAGCGCACGCTGGACGAGGTGATGGACGGGGCCGATATGTTCCTCGGGCTGTCCGGCCCCGGCGTTTTGAAGCCTGAGCATGTGCAGAAGATGAGCGCGAAGCCTGTGGTTTTTGCGCTCGCCAACCCGACACCCGAAATTATGCCGGACGCGGTGCGCGCTGTTGCGCCGGATGCGGTCATCGCCACGGGGCGCAGTGACTATCCAAACCAAGTGAACAACGTGTTGTGCTTTCCGTTCATCTTCCGCGGGGCGCTGGATGTGGGGGCCACCGAGATCAACGATGCGATGCAGATCGCGTGTGTGGACGGGATCGCGGCACTGGCGCGCGCCACGACGAGCGCCGAGGCCGCTGCCGCCTACAAGGGCGAGGCGCTGACCTTTGGTCCGGATTACCTCATTCCCAAACCGTTTGATCCGCGTTTGTCCGCCATCGTCAGCTCGGCTGTGGCCAAGGCGGCTATGGAAACTGGCGTGGCAACCAAACCTTTGGCCGATATCGAGGCTTACAAAGAGCGCCTCAACGCCTCTGTCTTCAAGTCGGCGCTGTTGATGCGGCCTGTGTTTGAGGCGGCGAGCCATGCGGCGCGGCGCATTATCTTTGCCGAGGGCGAAGACGAGCGCGTGCTGCGTGCGGCGCAGGCTATTCTGGAAGAGACGACAGAAAAGCCTATTCTGATCGGACGGCCAGAGGTGATTGAAGCGCGCTGCGAGCGCTTTGGCATTACGGCGCGCCCGGGAACAGACTTCGAGCTGATCAACCCCGAGAATGACCCGCGCTACCGCGACTTCTGGGGCAGCTATCACGAGATCATGGCGCGCAAGGGCGTGACGCCTGATCTGGCCCGCGCGATCATGCGCACCAACACCACAGCGATTGGCGCGATTGCGGTGCATCGTGGCGAGGCCGATAGCCTCATCTGCGGAACATTTGGCGAATTTCGCTGGCATCTGAACTATGTCGAGCAAGTGCTTGGCAGCCGTGAGCTGCGCCCGCACGGGGCGCTTTCCATGATGATTCTGGAAGACGGGCCGCTGTTTATTGCGGATACGCAAGTGCACACGTTGCCGACACCTGAGCAGATTGCCGAGGCTGCTATTGGCGCGGCGCGCCATGCCAAGCGCTTTGGGGTGGAGCCGAAAGTGGCGCTCTGTAGCCAGAGCCAGTTTGGCAACCAGCCGCACGGCTCGGGCGAGCGCATTCGCGCGGCCATCGAGATTCTCGACGCGGCGCCACGTGATTTTCAGTATGAAGGCGAGATGAATGTGGATGCCGCGCTTGACCCCGAGTTGCGCGCGCGGCTCTTGCCCGCCAACCGTCTTGAGGGCGTGGCCAATGTCTTGATTTTTGGTCATGCGGACGCGGCCTCGGCGGCGCGCAATATTCTCAAGATGAAGGCGGGGGGGCTTGAAGTTGGCCCGATTCTCATGGGCATGGGCAACCGTGCGCATGTTGTCAGCCCCGGCATCACGGCGCGCGGTCTGCTCAACATGGCCGCGATTGCGGGCACGCCTGTGAAGAGCTACGGCTAGAGAAAGATTAACAATGAGCCTGTTTGCAAGTTTGCAATCGGGCTCATTTTTTCTGTGAATATCTGGTATTTCGGGCGATTTGCAAAAATTTGCAGTAAAAATTGCAAAATATTCGCGCCAAACCGCCGCGATTTGGGACTCCTCACTTGCCTAGAGGGCTGCAAGGCCAGTAACTCTTGGCTAAAGTGGAGGAGAAGATGATGGGCTATAAAGCGCTGTATGACGGCTGGAAGGCCGACCCCGAGGCATTCTGGATGCAGGCGGCAGAGGCGATTGACTGGGATGAGAAGCCCAGCAAGGCGCTCTTTGACAAGGGCGACAACCTGTATGAGTGGTTTGCCGACGCCAAGTGCAACACCTGCTACAATGCCGTTGACCGCCATGTCGAGGCGGGGCGCGGCGAGCAGACGGCTATCATCTATGACAGCCCGATCACTCACACAAAGCGCGAGATCTCTTATGCCGAGCTGCGCAACCGCGTGGCCACGCTGGCGGGCGCGCTGCGCGCCAAAGGGATCGAGAAGGGCGACCGCGTTATCATCTATATGCCGATGGTGCCTGAAGCGCTTGAGGCGATGCTGGCCTGTGCGCGGCTTGGTGCTGTGCACTCTGTTGTCTTTGGCGGCTTTGCGGCGAGCGAACTTTCGGTGCGCATTGATGATGCGAAGCCCAAGGCGATTATTGCGGCTTCGTGCGGCCTGGAGCCGGGCCGTGTTGTGCATTACAAGCCGCTTCTGGATGGCGCGATCGAGATGTCGGCGCACAAACCCGACTTCTGCGTGATCTTCCAGCGCGAGCAGGAAGTGGCCGAGCTTATCGAGGGGCGTGACTTTAACTGGCACGGCTTTCAGTACGGGGTCGAGCCTGCGGAATGTGTGCCTGTTGAGGGCAACCACCCTGCCTATATTCTTTACACCTCGGGCACGACGGGCGCGCCCAAAGGCGTGATCCGCCACACGGCGGGCCATATGGTGGCGCTGAACTGGAGCATGAAGAACATCTACAACGTAGACCCCGGCGATGTCTTTTGGGCGGCGTCGGATGTGGGCTGGGTTGTGGGGCACAGCTATATTGCTTATGCGCCGCTCATTCACGGCAACACCACGATTGTCTTTGAGGGCAAGCCCGTGGGCACGCCTGATGCGGGCACATTCTGGCGGGTGATTTCGGAGCATAAGGTGAAAAGCTTTTTCACAGCTCCCACCGCTTTCCGCGCGGTGAAGCGGGTCGACCCGCAGGGCGAGTTTGTGAAAAAGTATGACCTGAGCTGCCTCAACGCCGTGTACCTTGCGGGGGAGCGGGCCGACCCTGACACGATCACTTGGGCGCAAGAGCAGCTCAAAGTGCCTGTGATTGACCACTGGTGGCAGACCGAGACGGGCTGGGCCATTGCGGCCAACCCTGTCGGTGTGGAGCTTCTGCCCGTGAAGCTTGGCTCACCCTCTGTGCCGATGCCGGGCTATGACGTGCGCATTCTGGATGATGCAGGCCATGAGCTGCCTGCGGGCGAGCTGGGTGCGATTGCGGTGAAGCTGCCCTTGCCCCCGGGTACATTGCCGAACTTGTGGAACGCCGAGGCGCGGTTTCAGAAGAGCTATCTCAACACATTCCCCGGCTACTATGAGACGGGCGATGCCGGGATGATTGATGAGGACGGTTACCTCTACATCATGGCGCGCACCGATGATGTGATCAACGTTGCGGGCCACCGTCTGAGCACCGGGGGGATGGAAGAGGTTCTGTCTGATCACCCCGATGTGGCAGAATGTGCCGTGATTGGTGTGAGTGACGCGCTCAAGGGCCAGTTGCCTGTAGGCTTTGTCTGCCTGACCAACGGGGTAAACCGCCCGCATGAAGAGGTGATTGCGGAGTGTGTGAAGCTTGTGCGCGACCGCATCGGCCCTGTGGCCGCCTTTAAGCTGGCTTGCGTGGTTGATCGCTTGCCCAAGACGCGCTCAGGCAAAATCCTGCGCGCCACGATGGTGTCGATTGCCGATGGCAAAGAGTTCAAGATGCCAGCGACGATTGATGACCCTGCTATCTTGGACGAGATCAAGGTTGCGCTGCAAGCCATCGGCTTTGCGCAGTAAACTACGCTCTGAAACTTCTGGAGAGGCTCGCCATGTCGGCGGGCCTTTTCTTTTGGGCGTGTGCCGCTCTGCGGTTGCATCACGGGGTGTCTGTGCATAGGCTTGGGCTATGAAGCATGTACCCAAAGAAACCACCGACGACGCGCTTATTCAGGAGTTTCTGAAAAAAGGCGGCGAAGTTAAGGTTGGCAAAACCAAGCCCGCAAACCCCGAGCTTGGCCTGAGCAACAACCAGTGGAACAACAAGCTGACCCGCGAAGAAAAGGCCGCACGCGACAAAAAGGCGTGAGGCAGATCGCAGGGGGAAGCGCTGGCCTTTGGGCTAGCGGAGCGCTTTTGTGCGCTGGGTCTTCACAATTTTAGACAAATTGCTCGCGAATGAGGCGCTCTTCGAGGCCGTGTTCGGGATCAAACAGAATATGGTGCGCGATATCGGTTTGTGAGCGGATCTCGACACTTGCGATATCGGGGAAAGAGTTGCTGTCGGCGTCGGCCATGACAGGGCGCTTCTCTGGCTCGCTGACTTCGATGGTCACGGTGGCAGACTTTGGCAGCAACGCCCCGCGCCAGCGGCGGGGGCGGAACGGAGCGATGGCTGTGAGCGCCAGCACATCAGAGCCGATCGGCAGGATCGGGCCGTGGGCGGAATAGTTGTAGGCGGTCGAGCCTGCGGGTGTGGCCACAAGCGCACCGTCGCAGACCAGCTCTTCCATGCGCAGGCGACCATCGACCGTGATCTTGAGTTTGGCGGCCTGTGGGCCCATGCGCAGCACCGAGACTTCGTTGATGGCGAGCGCTTCGTGCACTGTGCCGTCTGTGCCTGTGGCGCGCATGGCGAGGGGGTTGATTGTGGTGGTTTCGGCCGCATCAAGACGCTCAAGCAGGTCTGACTCTTCGTATTCGTTCATCAGGAAGCCGACTGTGCCACGGTTCATCCCGTAGACAGGGGCGGGCAGGCTCTGGGTGCGGTGCAGGGTCTGAAGCATGAAGCCGTCGCCGCCAAGCGCCACGATGATATCGGCGCTCTCTTCGGGCGCGTTGCCGTAGCGGCTGACAAGGGCCGCGCGGGCTGTTTGGGCCATCGGAGCATCAGAGGCAGTGAAGGCGATTTTCAGGGCCATGAGGGGGCTTTCTCGTTTCCTATAGGCGGCAAGGTTAACCTATAAAAACGGCTTGTCCACCGCAGGCCTGCGGTTTTGGCGCGCAGGTGTGGGTATTGGTCGTAATTGGTGTTCCTTTTCGGAAGTGTTTCCAATAGGAAACTCTGGAATCGGAACCTATTTGAACAAGGGATCATCATGTCTGACACAGGTTTTTTTACGGAATCACTGGCTTCACGCGACCCTGAGCTTTGGGGCAGCATCGAAAGCGAGCTGGGGCGCCAGCGCGACGAGATCGAGCTGATCGCCTCGGAAAACATCGTTTCGGCTGCTGTGATGGAAGCGCAGGGCACGGTGATGACCAACAAATACGCTGAAGGCTATGCGGGCCGTCGCTATTATGGCGGGTGCCAATATGTTGATGTGGCCGAAAACCTCGCCATCGACCGCGCCAAGCAGCTGTTTGGCTGTGACTTCGCCAATGTGCAGCCCAACTCGGGCTCACAGGCCAACCAAGGCGTGTTTCAGGCGCTGCTCCAGCCCGGTGACACGATCCTCGGGATGAGCCTTGATGCGGGTGGCCACCTGACACACGGCGCAAAGCCGAACCAGTCGGGCAAGTGGTTCAATGCGGTTCAGTACGGCGTGCGCCGCGACACGCTGGATGTCGATTATGACGAGATGGAAGCGCTGGCCAAAGAGCACCAGCCCAAGATGATCATTGCGGGTGGGTCTGCCATTCCGCGTGAGCTTGATTTTGCGCGTATTCGCAAGATTGCCGATATGGTCGGCGCTTATGTGCTGGCAGATGTTGCGCATTTTGCGGGCCTGATTGCCACGGGTGAATATCCGTCGCCTTTCCCGCATGCCCATGTTGCGACAACGACCACCCACAAAACACTCCGCGGCCCGCGTGGCGGCATGATCCTTACGAATGACGAGGCACTGGCCAAGAAGTTCAATTCGGCGATCTTCCCCGGTATTCAGGGCGGCCCGCTGATGCACGTGATTGCAGCCAAGGCTGTGGCCTTTGGCGAAGCGCTGCGCCCTGAGTTCAAGACCTACATCAAGCAGGTCAAAGTCAACGCGGCTGCGCTGGCGGACCAGCTTATGAAGGGCGGTCTGGATATCGTGACAGGCGGCACGGACACGCATGTGATGCTGGTTGATCTGCGCCCCAAGAAGGTGACAGGCAACATCACAGATGCCGCGCTTGGCCGTGCGCATATCACGACCAACAAAAACGGTATTCCGTTTGATCCTGAAAAGCCGACAGTGACCTCAGGCATCCGCCTTGGCACGCCTGCGGGCACAACCCGTGGCTTTGGCGAGGCCGAGTTCCGCCAGATTGCCGACTGGATTGTCGAAGTTGTGGACGGGCTTGCGGCCAACGGCCCAGAGGGCAACGAAGCTGTTGAAGCCAAAGTGCGCGGCGAAGTGGCCGAGATGCTGAAGAAGTTCCCGCTTTATCCCAACCTCTAAGGCGGGTCATGGTGGGTTAGCACCCACCCTACGATTTCAGGAGCCTCCAGCGGAAACGCTGGGGGCTTTCTTTTTGGGTTTCTTTTTTGCAGCTTTGGGCTTTTGATGTGGGCAACACACAGGAGCGAGACATGCAGAACGGTTTTTCAGACGAAGTGATGAGCGAAGTGCGCGCGCGGTTTGCGCATGTGGAGGCATGTCCGTTTGAGGGGCCGCGTGTGTTTTTTGAAAATGCGGGCGGGGCGCTGACGCTCAACTCGGTTGTGGACACCTCGGCGAAGTTTGCGGCCATTCCTGACAATCAGGGGCGCGCCAACGGGGCGAGCCGCGCGCTTGTTAAGATCATCGAGCGCGCCAAGGCCGATATGGCGCTGATGATGAACGCGCCTGAGGGCGGACAGTTTTTTGTGGGCGAAAGTGGCACGGAGCTTCTCTTCCGGCTGATCATGAACGCCTGTCTGGCCCGCAAAGGGCAGGGGAAAGTGCTGAGCAGCAGCCTTGAGCACCCTGCCAGCCGCTCGGCGGCGGCGCGCTGGAGCGGTGAGGCAGGGCTTGAGCATGTTGTGATTGCCCATGACGACGCCAGCGGCACGATCGAGGCTGCGGCTTACGCGGCGGCTGTGAGTGAGGATACTGTCGTGGCGACGATTTTGCACACCTCTCCTGTCACGGGCATGGGGGTGGATGTTGCGGCTGTTTCAGCCGCGATCCGTGCGAAGGCACCTGACTGTTTGATCATTGTCGATGGCATTCAGCACGCGGCACACGGGGCGATTGATCTGGCGGCCTATAATGTTGATGGCTATGTGATCAGCCCTTACAAGATGTTTTCGCGCCATGGCTACGGGCTGGCCTGGATGTCAGAGGCTCTGGAGCAAGTTGCGCATAATGCGCTTGATGGCGGGCCTCTGCTCAACTGGGAGATGGGCACGCGCGACACCGGGGCTTATGCCACGCTCACAGATGTCTGTGGCTATCTGGAGTGGTTGGGCGGAGCGGTGTCGGGCGCCAGCGAACGCCGTGCGCGGATCGTGGCGGCAGGCGAGGCGATCCATGCGCAGGAAAAGGCCCTGACCGATGCGATGATAGACGGGGTGGGCAACCTTGCAGGGCTGCGCGAGATGGAGCGCGTAACGATCCTTGGTGGGCCAGACAACGCGGCACGCGAGGGGCTCGTTTCGCTTGTGGTTGAGGGCGTGCCCTCCGTCGATGTGGTGGAGCGGCTGAATGCGGCGGGGGTGCGCACGCATCTGCGCAAGGCTGACCATTATTCCGGCAATATCCTGACGCCATTGGGCCTTGAGGGCTGTGTGCGGGTCTCGATGTGTCACTACAATTCGGTTCAGGATGTGAGCCAGTTTCTTGCGGTGATGAAAGAGATTGCCGGCTAGGGCCGTTGCCTCTTTCAGGCGAAAGATGAGTTTCGGGCAGGCTGTTTGGCGCAGCGCGCCGCACTTTACGCCGCGTTGTGCGTTCCCTTTTTAGATTCAGTCACTAGGTTGAAGCGCAAGCGCAATACGGAGAGCGGCACATGAAGTTGACAGTAGATGGCACGGTTCACGAAGTGGATGTTGAAGGCGAGATGCCGCTTCTTTGGGTGTTGCGCGATGAGTTGAACATCAAGGGTGTGAAATATGGCTGCGGGATTGCGGCCTGTGGCGCTTGCACTGTCCATATTGATGGCGAGGCTGTGCGCTCGTGCCAAGTGGCGGCCGAAGATGTCTGGGGTGCTGTGACCACAATCAACGGTCTTGGCACGCCCGATGCCATGCACGCAGTGCAGGCCGCTTGGGCCGAACATCAGGTGGCACAATGCGGATATTGCCAGTCTGGGCAGATGATGCAGGCGGCAGCGCTTTTGGCCGCGGAGCCCGCGCCGAGCGATAGCGCGATTGACGAAGCGATGCGCGGCAATCTGTGCCGCTGCGGGACGTATCCGCGCATCAGAGCAGCCGTGAAGACAGCGGCCAAAACGCTGGCGGAGGGCTGAGACATGGGCAAGGTCAAAACAATTGCACGGCGCTCTTTTCTGATTGGCTCGGCGGCTGTCGCAGGAGGCGTTGCCTTTGGCGTTTGGCGCTACAAGACGCCCTACGCCAACCCGCTTGAGGTGGGCTTGGATGCGGGCGAAGCCGCGCTGACGCCCTATGTGAAAATCGACGCCTCAGGCGTGACGCTGATCACGCCGCGTGCTGACAAGGGGCAGGGCGCCTACCATGTGCAGGCGGCCCTTATTGCTGAAGAGCTGGATGTTGCGCTTGAAGCTGTGAAGATTGACCCCGGCCCCCCTGATCGCGCCTATTGGAACACAGCGCTTGCGCCTGAGGCGGCCGAATTTATGGCCCCTGAAGAGGGTTTTATGCGCGATGCGGTAACGGGTGTTTTGAGCTCGGTGATGAAATTTGCGGGGATGCAGATCACGGGTGGCTCAACCACTGTGCCAGACGGCTTTATGAAGTTGCGCGCTGCGGGGGCGAGTGCACGCGAGACACTGAAGTTGGCGGCGGCTGCGCGGCTGGGTGTGGAGGCAAGCGCACTGCGCGCCGAGGCGGGGCGGGTGATTGCGCCCGATGGCACGGCGCTGACCTATGAAGAGCTGGCGACGGATGTGGCTGGTATGGAACCTGTGCAGGATGTGCCGCTGCGCGCGCCAGAGGATTGGCGCTATCTGGGCAAGCCTATGCAGCGGCTGGATATTCTGGCCAAGAGCACGGGGACGCAGCGCTATGGCATCGACTTTGAAATCGACGGCATGGTGCATGCGGCGGTGAAGCTTGCGCCTGCGCAGGGCGGCGGGCTTGTGCGCTATGATGCCAGCGCGGCTTTGGGCATGCGCGGTGTGCGCGGGGCCTATGAGGTGACGGGTGGTGTCGCTGTCGTGGCTGACAACACATGGCGCGCGTTTCAGGCCGCCGAAGCGGTGGAGGCCGAGTGGAGCGCTGCGCCTATGCCTGCGCGTATGGCCGGGCACTGGGCTGCTCTTGAGGCGGCCTTTGTGCCCAGCCATCAGGACAGCCGCGTGCGCGATGATGGTGATGTGGACGCCGCGATGGTGACGGGCCAAGTGGTGACGGCGGACTACCGCGCGCCCTATCTGGCCCATGCGCCGCTTGAGCCTGTGAGCGCTGTTGTGCGTGTTGCAAACGATGGTGTGGACGTGTGGACGGGGACGCAGATCCCGCGGTTTGTGCAGAACAACGTGGCCAAGATCGCCGGTGTTGAGGCGGATGCTGTGCGCGTGCATGTGCTGATGATGGGGGGCAGCTTTGGCCACCGTCTGGAAGATGATGTGGTGCGCCAAGCTGCCGAAGTGGCTGTGCAGATGCGTGGTGTGCCGGTGAAGCTGACCTATAGCCGCGAGACCGACATGGCGCATGATTATACCCGCCAGATTGCCATGGCGAAGATGCGCGGCACGGTGAAGGAGGGGCGCGTTGAAGCCTATGACCTCTCCATCGCGATGCCCTCGGTGATTGTGAGCCAGATGGGGCGGCAGGGCCTTGGTGTACCCGGGCCTGACAGCCAGATCGTGGCGGGGGCGTTTGAGCAGCCCTTTGCGATCCCGCATCATCGGGTGACGGGCTACCGCGCCGATCCGCTTGCGCCGTTGAGCTCTTGGCGCTCTGTGGGGGCCTCGAGCAACGGGTTTTTCTATAACCTTGGCTTGGAAGAGCTGATCGAGGCGGCTGGGGCCGACCCGATTGAAGAGCGCTTGCGGCTGGCGAGCGACCCGCTTGCAGCAAAGGTGCTGGAAGCTGTTGCAGAGATGTCAGGTTGGGACGGGCCAAACATGGGGCCACGGCGTGGACGCGGTGTGGCGATGACGCGCTCTTTTGGCGTGCATTGTGCGCAGGTGGTCGAGGTGCGCGACACTGACGCTGGCATCCAGATTGACAAGGTTTATGTGGCTGCCGAAGTGGGGCGCGTGCTTGACCCTGTGAATTTTGAAAATCAGGTGCAAGGCGGTGTTGTCTGGGGGCTGGGCCATGCGATGAACTGCGAAATCACGTATGAAAACGGTGTGGCAGAGCAGCAGAACTTTGATGCTTTTGAGGGGATGCGCCTGAGCCAGTGCCCGGAGATTCTGGTGCGCGGCCTTGAGAACGGGGATGCTGTGCGCGGTGTCGGCGAGCCGCCCGTGCCGCCTGCCGCGCCTGCTTTGGCGGCGGCTATCTATGCGGCAACGGGTGTGCGCCTGCGCGAGATGCCATTTTCGAAGGTGGTGCGCTTTGCGGGCTAGTGGAGCACGGGTTGCAACCTGATGTGGCGCGTGGCAGAGCAGACCGAAGAGCTTGAGGCAAGGACGAACACATGAGCGCGGACACAGCAGACACTTTGCGCGGCAGGTTTTTGGAGGCCATGAGCCGTGCCGCCAATTCTATCTATATCGTTACGACAGATGGCCCTGCGGGCCGTGGCGGTGTGACGGTCACGGCGTTTTCCAGCGTGTCGGCAGATGTGACGGAGCCGCGCCTGTTGATTTGTCTCAATCATGAGAGCAGCACGGCGCAGCTTATTCGCGCCAATGGTGCCTTCTGTGTGAACCTGTTGGGCGCGCAGCATGAGCATATTTCAGAGCGGTTTGCCGGACGTATCGGCAAGGGCGAAGACCGCTTTGCAGAAGGCAGCTGGCTGCCTGCGGCCAGCGGGTTGCTGCGGCTTGAAGATGCGCTTGCAAGTTATGATTGCCGCGTCAGCGAGCAGAGCCTTGTTGGCACGCACCATGTTTTGTTTGGGGCGGTGCAGGAGGTTGTGTTGGGCGCCGATGCTTTGCCGCTTTTGCACAACCGTCGCGGTTACGGGCAGGTGGCCGAGGGCTAAACGCGCCCTCGACTTTTTGCTTAACTGCCGATGAAGGTTTCGGCGAGGGCCATGAAGAGCGGGATGCTGAGGATGGCAACGGGCGTACCGAGGCCCGTGGATGTGCCGACATAGGCCGATGTGTTGGCTTCGGGAACCGCCGCGCGCATGGTGGGGGGGCCTGATATGTCCGAGCTTGAAGCGGCCATGACCGAGAGCAGAACGACACCTCCAGCGGAGAAACCTGTCAGCTCATGTGCCCCAAGGCCGATGGCAAAGCCGATAAGGCCGTGGATGAGGGGCGCTGTGAGGCCATAGAGGATATAGGCGTGGGCGACTTTGCGCAGCTCGGAGAGGCGTGACCAAGCCTCCATCCCCATGATCAGCATCAGGATAGAGAGCAGCCCGCGAAAGAGCGGCTCATAGAAGCTTTTATAGACCGTGTCGGGCTGGGCAAAAATGCCGATGGCGAGACCCACGAGCAGTGCCGAGATGGCGGGGCTGCGGAAAGTATCCACGAGGATCGATTTCAGGAGGCCCTCGGCGACAGGGCTTTTGGGGCCTGTGCCAGCAGCACCACTGCCCAGCGTGACCGTGCCGCCCGAGGCAGAGGCGGCATTGGCCCGCCGTGCCAGCGAGAGCTTGGCCAGCACAATCGCTGTGACCAGTGCGGCGATGTCCATAAACGGGTAGAGCGCGCCGATGAAGCCCTCGTAAGCGATGCCGCTGTCATCAAGCATGGCCATGCTGGCGGCAAGGGTGGAGGCGGAGACCGCCCCGAACATGCCTGCGGTGGCGAGGGCATCGACCTCGCTCACCCCGCGTAGCTTGGCCAGGGTGAGTGTTCCAAGGAGGACAATGCCGATCCCGACGGCGGCGGCGCCCAGTGCGGGCACAATCAGCTCGACTAAGTTGGCGTCGCGCACAGACATGCCTGCCCCGAGGCCAACTTTGAGCAGGAGCAGGATCACGATGAATTTATACACTGGATCGGGTATTTCAAAGCGGCTGCCGAGCGCTGCGAGGAGCATACCGCCGATGAGAAAGGCGAGAGTTGGTTTTTGTAACTGCTCTGCGACAGTGCTGGCGATGATGACGAGAATGTCCATGGCGCGCTCCTAGCTTGATTTGGTCATGGATAACGGCGCCATTTTGCAAATAAAAATATATCTTTATGGGCTTATTGTTATATAAAATAGAACAATGGACAGATTAAACTATCATCATTTGCGCTACTTTCGAGAGGTGGCAAAGGAGGGGCATTTGGGGCGCGTGGCCGCGCGCCTGAATGTGTCCCAGTCGGCTTTGTCTATCCAGATCAAGCAGTTGGAAGACCGCCTCGGCCACCCCTTGTTTGACCGTGTCGGGCGCGGGCTTGTGCTGACGGAAGCCGGAAAGATCGCGTTGGCCCATGCGGAGCGCATTTTTGGGGCGGGGCAAGAGCTGTTGGCTGAGCTTGAGCAGAGCGAGACGGCCAACCCCCCGTTGCGTGTGGGCGCTCTATCGACTCTGTCGCGCAACTTTCAACTGCAGTTTTTGCGCCCGCTTCTGGCGGCGGGGCGGTTTGAGATTGATCTGAAATCAGGCAATATGCGCGGCCTTCTCGCCGATCTGGAGGCGCTGGAGCTTGATGTTGTTCTGACAACAGAAGTGCCGCAGGGGGCCGGGCCTGTGGCTTTTGCGGCGCAGCGGATCGCCGAACAGCCTGTCGCTTTGCACGGCCAACCTGCGCGGCTGGCCTATGCTGGCTTGGCGCAGCTTCTGGCTGCGGAGCCGGTTATCTTGCCGACCGAGAGCAACATCAGCGCAGGCTTTGAGAGCCTCTGTGCGCGACTGGGCGTGCAGCCCCGCATCGCGGCGCGGGTCGACGACATGGCGATGGTGCGGCTTTTAACGCGTGAGGGCGCGGGCGTGGCGCTGGCGCCTAGCGTTGTTCTGGCCGACGAAATCGCTGCAGGCACCGTGGCCAGTGCGCCCTATGATTTGGGGATCAAGGAAGTGTTCTACGCGGTGAGCGCCCCACGGCGCTTTGCGCACCCTGCGTTGCGGGCTGTCTTGGGCGAGCAGTTCACCCGCTCAGACTGACTCATCTTCCAGATGTAGCTTCATGTCGATCAGGACTTGCTGCAACAAAACCGTTTCTTTCAGCAAGCGCTTGGCCTCGTTGACGGTGATGATGCCGTCCTCGATGGATTGCTGGTATTCGGCCATGAGCATGGCAAAGCGCTGGCTGAGCGCGATGACATCGGAGTTTATGCCGCCTTTTTCTTCAGCGTTTTTGCGGCGGTCGTCATAGGAGAGGGTGATGCCTTTCAGGTCGGCCAGAGCGGCTGTGACATGAGGAAAGCTTGAGGCTTCTTCCAGTGCTGCGACTGCATCAATTGGCATGAAGCGGTCGGCGTGTTCTTCATTGTCGGAGTAATAGCGGCCCAGTGTCGCTTTTGATTTGCCTGTAAGGACGCATGCCGGCTCGATGCCAACGTCTTTGACCAAGGCTTCTGTGTGTTTTTTGAGGTAACTTCCAACGCCTGCCATAATATGCCTGCTATCCACTCTTTCCTGACCCGCACCAGAACAAAGAGGTGGGGAATTGACAATATCTTTTCCCATTAAACGGTTTGGCCACAAATGTCATTCCTTGAATCATCCTGTGGTTTTCAGGTGTTAACGAGTGGCTTTTGAATGATTTGGCCACTTTATTATGGGGCTTTTGAGGCGGTCTTCGGACTGTTGTGAAAGCTCTGCAGGGGCCGTGTGGCGCGTACAAGCTCCATCCCCAGTGGCCTGTTCTGTGCGTTCGTTGCACGGCCCCGACCTTTTTTTTAACGAGTTACCCGCCTTATTGCTGTGCAGTGAGGCGGGATTTTTCATTATGGCGTTGAAACTACAGGGCGGCTGGCTAAAACGGCTTTATGGCTAAACTCTATTTTAATTACTCCACAATGAATGCGGGCAAATCTGCCGTTTTGCTTCAGGCGGCGCATAATTACCGCGAGCGCGGGATGACTCCCTATCTGATGATTGCAGCGATTGACGAGCGCGCGGGGCGCGGGCGGATTGCAAGCCGTATCGGTATTGGCGCGGATGCGGATATCTTCTCTCATGATGATGATTTGTTTGCCAAGATCGCTGCGCGCCTTAAGCAGGGGCCAGTGGCCTGTGTCTTCATTGATGAGGCGCATTTCATGGATAAGGCGCAGGTGTGGCAGCTCGCGCGGGTGGTTGATGACTTGAACGTACCCGTGATGTGCTATGGATTGCGTGTCGATTTTCGCGGGGAGCTGTTTCCGGCTTCGGCGGCGCTTCTGGCTTGGGCGGATGAGATGCGCGAAGTGCGCACCATTTGCCATTGCGGGCGCAAGGCCACGATGGTTGTGCGCAACGGGCCAGACGGCGCGCCGCTTATGGATGGCGCACAGATATTGGTGGGCGGTAACGAGACCTACGTGAGCCTTTGCCGCCGTCACTGGCGGGAGGCTGTTGGCGAGGCCTAGGCAGCTTGATGCTTAGAGGCGCTCTACAACGACTGACCCAACAGAGTAGCCTGCGCCAAACGAGCAAATCACCCCGATGTCGCCAGCGGCGAGGTTTGACTGGTGCTGCGAGAAGGCAATGATCGAGCCTGCCGAGGAGGTGTTGGCGTAGTCTTGCAGGATGTTGGGCTGCTCTTCTGCCTCTGGCGTGCGGCCCAGAACTTTGCGTCCGACAAAGTCATTCATGCTTTTGTTTGCTTGGTGGAGCCACATGCGCTTGAGCGCATCGGGCACGACGCCTTCGGCCTCAAGGTGGGCGAGGATATGGGCCGAAACCATCGGAACAACTTCTTTGAAGACTTTGCGGCCCTCTTGCATGAACTGCATATCGCGGCGGTCGTCCAGATCCTGGCCCGTGGTGCGCGTGCGGCGCAAGAAGCCGTTGTTGTTGCGGATGTTGTTGGAAAACTCGGTCGCGCAGCGTGTCGAGCGGATCTTGAAGCGGGGGGCTTTGGCCTCATCTGCGCGTTCAATCAGGGTGGCTGTACAGACATCGCCAAATATGAAGTGGCAGTCGCGGTCGCGCCACTCAAGGTGGCCTGAGCATATCTCGGGATTGACCACGAGTGCTTTGCGCGCAGACCCTGCACGCAGCATATCGGCTGCGGCCTGAATGCCAAAGGTGGCGGAGGAACAGGCCACGTTCATATCAAAGGCAAAACCGCCTGCACCCAGCAACTTCTGGATCTCCACGGCAATCGCGGGATAGGCGCGCTCGTGGTTGGAGGCGGCGCAGATTACCAGATCAACTTCGCTGGCGTCCACACCTGCTTGGGCCAGTGCTTTCTGGCAGGCATCCAGCGCCATCTCGGCCATGATGCCGGGTTCATCGTCCGTACGCTGGCGTAGGGTGGGGTGCATGATGGCAGGATCGAGCACACCTGATTTGTTCATCACGTAGCGTTGTTCGATGCCTGAGGCCTTGAAGATAAAGTCTTCCGAAGACGGCCCCTTGGCCTCGATCTCGCCTGCGGCGATGGCGGTGGCGTGTTCGGTGTTGAAGGCTTCGGCATAGGCATTGAACGCTTGGACCAGCTCTGCGTTTGTGATCGTTTCGCCGGGCGTGAAAACGCCAGTTCCGGAGATGACAGGAGTGTGCATGAGAGGCCCTTGCGCTTGTGATGGGTGGCCAGTGTAGCCCTATGGCGCAATGAGGCCTAGGGCTTTTGGGCTGTCCTGACTTTGCGTTAACTTTTAGCAGAGCCTCTCAGAGCGCGTTGGGCGGTGTTTTGCCCGCGAAAAACGCATCCAGATTATCAAGGCTCATCATGCCCATATCGGTGCGCACGTCCTCTGTGGCTGTGCCGAGATGCGGCAGCAAGGTGACGTTGTCCATGGCCTTTAACGCGTCTGGAACGGTGGGTTCGTGTTCATAGACATCAAGCCCGGCGCCTGCGATGGCGCGGGCTTCCAGAGCGGTGATAAGCGCGGCTTCATCCACCACTTCACCGCGAGAAATGTTGATGAAATGCGCTGTGGGCTTCATTGCGGCGAAGGTTGAGGCATTGATGAGGTGTTGCGTATCCGCGCCGCCTGGTGTTGCGGCCACGAGGAAATCAACCTCGGCGGCAAGCGCCTCAAGGCTGCCGACCTGACGTGCCGGAAAATCAACCTCTTTTGTGGAGCGGTTGACGAAGAGCACGTCCATTCCGAAACCAAAGTGGCAGCGCCGTGCGATGGCTTGGCCGATGCGGCCCATACCTATGATGCCAACAGTCTTGCCCGAGACGTGGCTTCCAAGCATTTGCGTGGGCGTCCATCCGGCCCATTGGCCGCTGCGCACGAGGCGCTCGCCCTCGGCGGCACGGCGCGCAGACATGAGCAAAAGGGTCAGGCCGATGTCTGCTGTCGCATCGGTTACCGCGCCGGGTGTGTTGGTGACGACAACGCCGTGGTCGCGTGCGGCGGCCACATCAATATGGTTTATCCCGACGCCGAAGTTGGCGAGGATACGGCACTTGGGGCGGCCAAACTCTGCAAAGATATCGGCTGAAAACATATCACCCAGCGTCGGGATCATGCCGTCATAGAGCACGAGCGAGGAGCGCATTTCTGCGGCTGTCATCGGGCTGGTTTTATCGCGCAGTGTCACATCATATGTGGCGCGGGCGCGCTCCATGGCGGCCTCTGTCAAGGCGCGGGAAATCAGGATCTTTTTCATAGGTCAGCTCATTCTTTCGCCGTTGGGCACAGGGGTATCAGGGCGCAGAAGCACAACGCCGCCGTCGGGGTCATGCACGCCAAGAACCAGCACCTCTGACATAAACTTTCCGATTTGTCTGGGTGGAAAATTGACCACGGCCATCACCTGTGTGCCAACAAGGGCTTCGGGCGTGTAGTGGGCGGTGATTTGGGCGGATGATTTCTTCTGGCCAATGTCACCACCAAAATCCACCACCAGCTTTATTGCGGGCTTGCGCGCCTCGGGGTAGGGCGCGGCCTTCACAACAGTGCCAACACGGATGTCGACTTTGAGAAAGTCTTCAAAAGACAGCACAGATGGAGAGAGATCAGGCATCGCGGGCGAGGTCCTTTGAGCGGTTGGTTGCTGCGGCAACCGTGTGGCGCAGAAGGGGCGGCAGGCCTGTCTCGCTGTCCATCAAGACATCAAGGCCCGCTTGTGTGGTGCCGTTAGGGCTTGTGACATTGACGCGCAACTGGGCGGGTGTTTCATCGGCTTGCATGGCCAGTGCGCCCGCCCCTGCCACGGTGGCTTTGGCGAGCTGCATGGCCAACTCAGGGGCAAGCCCCTGCGCTTCGCCTGCGGCGGCGAGACACTCGATGAGATGGAAGACATAGGCTGGCCCCGAACCTGAGACACCTGTGACAGCGTCAATCTGGCTTTCTGCCTTGAGGCGGACAACTTCGCCAATGGCTGTGAGCAGGGAGTCTGCCACATCAAGGTGAGCTTCGCTGCTGTGTGCATTGCCGACAACGGCGGTTATGCCTTGGCCGATGGCGGCGGGGGTATTGGGCATGGCGCGGATGATGGGTGTGTCAGCGCCGAGAACCGCTTCAAAGTGCTTGAGCGGCGTGCCCGCGGCGACGGATATGAACAGCGTTGGCCCATTGCCCATAGCCTGAAGTGTGGGCAGAGCCGCGCCCATCATCTGCGGTTTTACCGCGACAAGAACAATCGCGGGCGCTTTGGGGAGGTCTGTGTTGATATGAACGCCAGTGCTCTGGAGCCAGTCTGACGGGTTGGGGTCGATCACATAGACAGAAGCGGCGGGCAGCCCGCCTTTGAGCCAGCCCTCAAGCATAGCCGACCCCATTTTTCCACAGCCCAGCAAAACAAGGCCGTTGGTTGCGATGTCATCATAGGTCATATCTGCCCCCAAGTTGCTTTCGCGGGCAGGTTACGCGTGGCCGTAGGCCTCTGCAATGGCGACTTGCATCGCCTGGCGCGGGGTTTTGTTGCCCCAGACCACAAGCTGGAACGCAGGGTAGTAGCGCTCGGCGGATATGACGGCCGACGTGATGAGTGTATCGATTTGCTCAGGTGATGCCATATTGCCCCCTGTGAGGACGAGGCCGTATTTGCACACCATCATCTTTTGCTCGGCCCAGTAGGAAAAAGCGCCTGTCCAGCATTGGTCATTCACTTCGTTGAGTGCGGCGTAGAGATCAGGGAGGCGCTCTTCTGGCGGCTCCATTTCAAACGTGCAGATCATGCGCAGGGTCTCGTCGTAGTCAGACCAAGCGAGCGTTACGCCATAGGTGCGCCACTGGCCTTCGACTGACATAGAAATCTGGTTGTCAGCCGTACGGTCAAACTCCCAATCGTTGTGAGAGGCGAGGCTCTCGACAATATCAATGGGGTGAATTTCATCGTCCAGGTAGTGTTCTGATAAAGCCATGTCGCCACCTCTTTGCTGCTCAAGGGGGTGGCTTGCAGATAGCGCGCCCCGTGATATGCCCGATAGGATGGGGTTTTGGCCCCTTGTCCTACCAAATATGGTATGCGGCTGCTTTCAGCGCTGTAAAGCTAATTGTTGGGGATAACCACAATAAGTTGTGGATAGGTCTGTGGACTGCACTAATTATGCGCTGAAGGCGGCCCAAAGTCCGGCAGCAAAGGCAAGGCCTGTGGCAAAGAGCAAGGCCATGACCGCAAAAGACCCCATGTCTTTGGCGTGTTTGGCGGGCAGTGACCACTCTGGCGAGACGTGGTCCACCAGCTCTTCGATGGCGGTGTTGAGCGCTTCAACAGCCAGCGTGATGAGCGCGAGGATGCTGACAGCGAACAGCGCCCATGCGGGCGCTTTGACGGCCAAAAGAACCATGAGTGCCAGAGTGCCTGTCACAAGTTCGTGGCGAAAAGCGGTTTCGCCCCAGAGCCTGATAAAGCCGGCAGCCGAATAGCGGGTGGCGGCAAAGAGGTGGGCTATGCCTGTAACTTTGCTGGGCTTCTCTGGTGTGGTTTTCATGGTGGGCCTTTCTGGCGTTTGGAGCTGAAAATCCCGCAATTTGGCAGGCGTGGCAAGCGCAGACTTGCACCCGCCTGCGCACAGACGCAGACTGCGCATGACAAGGGAGCGCAGACATGGACGCAGAACGGCTGAAGAGAATTGAGACGTGGATGGCAGAGAGCCGGGCCGCGGGGCGCTACGCCGGGTCGTCTGTGTTGATCTGTCGTCACGGGAAAGAAGTGTTTTATGCCGCAGACGGGTTGGCCTCGATTGCACGGGAGCAGGCGTTTGCGCGCGATACGATTGTGCGGATCTACTCTATGACCAAGCTTGTGACCTCAACTCTGTTTATGATGTTGGTGGAACGTGGGCAGGTTGTTCTGGATGCGCCTGTCTCGAAGTATCTGCCTGCGTTTCGGGACATGCGCGCACTGGCGCAAGGCGCTGTGTGCGTCACGGATACCGAGGCTGCGCGCGCTCCGACGCTGCATGAGCTTCTGACCCATACAAGCGGGATGACATATTCGTTTAACGAAGGCTTGGTGCCTGAGGCCTATGGACGTTCATTCACCGAGCTGGCGCAGCAGGGGGCTTCGCTTGAGCCGTGGTGTGAGCAGTTGGCTGCGATGCCGCTGTGCTTCCAGCCAGGCGCGCGCTGGGAGTATTCTGTCGGGATTGATGTGATCGGTCGCGTGATTGAGGTGATCACAGGCCAGACTCTGGCTGAAGTGATGCAGGCCGAGATATTTGCGCCGCTTGGCATGGTCGATACGGGGTTTGATGTGCCCGACAGCAAATTAACGCGCTTTGCTGATTGCTATGAGAAGCGGGAGGCCGACCCCCTGGCCCTTTTTGAAGGGGCGGAGCACAGCCGTTTCAGGGCTGGAAAAGTCTCTCTGCATTCTGGAGGCGGCGGGCTTGTCTCGACGCTGGATGACTATATGCGCTTTGGAGAGATGATCCGCCGTGGGGGCGCGCTTGAGGGCGTGCGCCTGCTGAGCCCGCGGACCCTGCGCTTTATGACGGGTAACCATTTGAAAGGCGATATCGCGTCGATGGGGGCTGAGAGCTTTGCCGAAATGCCAATGACAGGCATGGGCTTTGGCCTTGGGGGCGCTGTGGTGCTTGATCCTGCGCGGGTGCGCGTTGCTGGCTCGGTGGGTGATTTCGGCTGGGGCGGTATGGCGAGCACATATTTCTGGTGTGACCCTGTGGAGCAGATGAGCGTTGTCTATTTCACGCAGCTTATCCCCTCCTCCAGCTATCCGAACCGCGCCGAACTGAAGGCGCTGGTGCATGGGGCTCTTACAGACTGATGGCCCTTTCTTTTTGCTAAAAATATCCCGGGGGTGCGGGGGCTGGCCCCCGCCAGAGCGCTTTGGCAAAGCCAAGGCGCAATCTTTTTATGTCATCTTCATGATAATGCAGGTTGTCGAGCCTGTGGCATAGAGCTTGCCGTCGCAAACACCTCTGATTTCGCCATTGGCAATGCCCGTGGAGCGGCCCGCGTGCTGGCAGATGCCAATCGCTTCGACTTCGGTGCCCAGTGGTATGGGGCGCAGGATATTCACCTTGTATTCAAGCGTGGTATAAACAGAGCCTTTGGGCACAAGCGTCATCACTGCGCAGGCCATGCAGCTGTCGAGAATGGTGCCGTACCAGCCGCCATGGACTGTGCCCATCGGGTTGGTTGCTTTGAATTCGGGTGTGCCTGTGAAGATGACTTTGCCTTCTTCCACGCGCGTTGGCCAAAAGCCCATTAGCGCGCCGATGGGTGGGCCTGCAAGCTTGCCGTCGCGCACATCTTGCATGAACTCAAGGCCCGAGCGGGCAAGCGTTGCTTCCATATCGGGTAGGTCTGCCAGTGTTTCGGCTACGTATCGTTTCTGGCTCATGGGCGCTCCGCTCTTGTGTCCTAAAACGCTAGAGCGCCCATGGTGGGCTTGCAATATTTACGCCACGTTGCGCAGGCTGGCGTGTGGGGCGATGCCGAGGGCAAGGCAGACGTCACGCGTCAGGGTGGGGCGGTTGAGGGTGTAGAAGTGGAAGCGCTCAACGCCCTCGAGCATGAGAATGTCACATAGCTCGGTGGCGTGAGCCGTGGCGAGCAGCTCTTCGCGCCCGTCGCGGGCAGCCTTGGCGAAGGCATCGTCAAGCTCGGCCGGGATGCTGGCCCCGCAGCTTGCGGCAAAGCGCTTCGCGCCTGTCCAGTTTTCGATGGGCATGATGCCCGGGGTGATCATGCCGTCGATGCCTGCTTTTGCACAAGCGTCACGGAACCTCAGGAACGGCTCTGGCGCAAAGAAAAACTGGGTGATGGCTTCATCGGCGCCCGCGTCAAACTTGCGTTTGAGGTGGTCGATGTCGGCACCTTCATACGTGGCTTCGGGGTGTGGCTCTGGGTAGGCTCCCACGCGAATGTTGAAATCGCCTGCCGCTTTGAGTGCGGCGATCAGTTCGACGGAGGAGGCAAAGCCCTCGGGGTGGGCTTCAAAGCGGGTCGCGCCTTTGGGTGCATCGCCGCGCAATGCGACGATATCTTTGATGCCTGCTTTGGCGTAGCTCTGCACAATGTCGAGTGTTTCGGCGCGGGTTGCATCCACACAAGTAAGGTGTGCTGCGACGCGCAGACCGGCTGTTTTGTGAAGCGTTTCAGCGGCTTCGCGGGTGAGTGCGCGGGTTGTTCCGCCTGCGCCATATGTGACCGAGACAAACCGTGGCGCAAGAGGGGCAAGCGATTGCACGGCTTCGTGCAAGCGGAAGGCGGCTTCAAGGTTTTTCGGAGGGAAGAATTCAAACGAGACTTCGGGTGTCATGGCGTAGCCTTTCATGGCGGTTGCCCTCTTGTGCCCGTAAAATGAATGTGAGACAAACTCATAACTCTCAACACAATCATGAGGCCTGCTCACATATGCATATTGAGTTTCGCCATTTGCGCACGATTCAAGCCATCTATGAAGAGGGCGGTCTCGCCCGTGCTGCTGAGCGGTTGCATATCACGCAGTCGGCGCTCTCTCACCAGATCAAGGGAATTGAGGATCAGGCGGGTGTCGAGCTGTTTGTGCGCCGCTCAAAGCCGATGAAGCTGTCAGCCGCAGGGCAGCGCCTGTTGCGCGTGGCAGAGAAGGTTTTGCCCGAGATTGCCGCGCTTGAGGCCGAGTTTATGGGGCTGCGTCAGGGTTCCGCAGGGCGACTGCATATTGCGATTGAGTGTCACGCTTGTTTTGAGTGGCTCTTTCCTGTGCTTGAGCAGTTTCGCGCGCCGTGGCCTGAGGTGGATGTCGATATCCGCCCGGGTCTTGCCTTCGAGGCCTTGCCCGCGCTCATGCGCGAGGAGGTCGATGTGGTGATTTCATCAGATCCTGAGAGGCTGAAAGGCATCAAGTTTGTGCCGCTGTTTGACTATGCGCCCGTGTTTGTCGCGGCGTCCAAGCACAGGCTGGCCGAAAAGCCCTATGTCGAGGCAGAAGATTTTCGGGGTGAAACGCTGATCACCTATCCGGTCGAGCGTGCGCGGCTCGATATCTTTTCGGAGTTGCTCGGCCCTGCCAAAGTTGAGCCGCTGGCCGTGCGGCAGGTTGAGTTGACGGCTGTTATCCTGATGTTGGTTGCGGCGGGGCGCGGTGTTTCTGTGTTGCCTGACTGGGTTTTGCGCGAGGTGAAGAGCTCGGCCGATTACATCACACGCCCTCTGACAGCAGAGGGAAAGACCAAGCGTCTTTATGCGGCGGTGCGAGAAGATGACGTGAGCCTGCCGTTCTTGGCGCATTTCCTAAAATTGGCGCGTGAAATACCGATCAGGCTCCAAAGAGGCTGAATGGGTTGCGTGAAGCGCAGCCAAGGCGTATAGCCGCGGTTTGATACCCCTCAAGGAGCCTAAGCCATGCAAGGCAGCGCGAATCTTAACGTGATGATCAAAGCCGCCCGTAAAGCGGGCCGAAGCCTTGTGAAGGATTTTCGCGAAGTCGAAGCGCTTCAGGTTTCGATGAAAGGCGCAGGCGACTTTGTGAGCAAAGCAGACTTGCGCTCGGAGGCGATCATCAAGGAAGAGCTGATGGGCGCGCGGCCGACGTATGGCTGGGTGGCTGAAGAAGGCGGCGTTGAAGAGGGCCAAGACCCGACGCGCCGCTGGATCGTTGACCCGCTTGATGGCACGACCAACTTTTTGCACGGGATGCCGCATTGGGCGATCTCGATCGCGCTTGAGCACAAGGGCGAAGTCGTTTCGGCTGTGATCTATGATCCGGCCAAAGACGAGATGTTCTATTCTGAAAAAGGTTCAGGCGCATGGCAGGACCACGCCCGCCGTCTGCGCGTTTCGGGCCGCCGCCGCATGAACGAATGTGTGTTTGCGACAGGTTTGCCATTTTCAGGCCATGGTGATTTGCCCGCGACGTTGAAAGACCTTGCGCGCGTTCTGCCCGGCTGCGCCGGTGTGCGCCGCTGGGGTGCGGCTTCGCTTGATATGGCCTACGTGGCTGCGGGCCGCTATGACGGCTTTTGGGAGCGTGGCTTGAGCGAGTGGGATTTGGCTGCTGGTATGCTCATCGTGCGGGAAGCTGGCGGCTTCGCCGAAGCGATTGACCCTGAAGCAGGTATTCTGGACAGCGGTGAGATCATCTGTGCGAACGAAGGCATGTTTGACCCGCTCTGCAAGCTTATCCGCAACACTTAACTTAACGATCAGAGGGGTGGTTTACGCCATCCGCCCATGGAATCGGATCATGTTCTGAAGGGTTAACCCCCTCCAGTGCACCCATATTGACGCCGTATTGGTTGGGGTTCGAGCGCCGCTGGTGGTGCGTGTAGGTACCGCAGGTTTTGCAGAAGTAGTGTTTGGCTGTCATCGTGCCCCATTGGTAGAGGGTCAGATTGTCCTCCCCTTTGACAATCGTGATCCCGTCGAGCGGCGCGCTGACTGCAACGGCCCCACGGCGGCGGCAAAACGAACAGTCGCAGCGCCGTGCTGTGTTGAGCCCGTCACTGAGAACAACCTGAAGTTCAACGGCACCGCAATGGCATGTGAGCTTGTGTGGCTGTGTCATCTGCGCCGCCTTATGGTTGGGATGCTGGAGCGGTCATATTTTGCCTCGGGGTGAGGCGGGTGAAAGTCGTTCGTATGCCAGAAGCGCGGCCCGCCGAGACGCAAGAACAGCGGAAAGGTCAGCGCAATGCCTGCAACAAAGCCACCTGCGTGGGCCCAATAGGCGACGCCGCCTGTGTTCGGGTCAGCGGACAAGCCGCCAAAGAACTGCATGCCAAACCAGATCAGCAGCATGATCCATGCGGGAAGGGTGAACACGCGGAAGAAGATCACGATGATCAGCAGGATATCGACCTTGGCGCGCGGGAACAGCAAAAGGTAGCCGCCCATGACACCTGCAATTGCGCCAGAGGCTCCGACTGTTGGCACGGCAGAGCCCGGGGCAAAGACCACATGCACAAAGCCCGCCAAAAGCCCTGCCATGATGTAGAAGGCAAGGAAGCCCAGATGCCCCATTTCGTCTTCCATATTGTCGCCGAAGATCCAGAGAAATAGCATGTTGCCGCCAAGGTGCATCAGGCCTCCGTGGAGGAACATCGAGGTGAACAGGCCCTCAAAGCCCTGCCCTGTGCTGACGGCTGCCGGGATGAGCGCGTATTGAAAGTAAAAGTTGTTGAGCGCGCGCGGATCAGCAAACAAATGCCAATAGCTCAAGAAGACGGCGATATTCACCGCGATCAGCGCGTATGTCACAAAGGGCGTGCGCCCGCTCGGGTTATGGTCGCGAAATGGAAACATGCAGCAAGGCTAGAAGCAAAGCGGCACGGCGAAAAGCGCAAACTGCGGGGTTGGCTGCTTTAGGGGGAAATACCTTGAGAAGGGCTGGGGGAGAAAAGCTCCCCCAGCTGGCCTGATTGCGCGAGGCGCAATTTGAAGCCCTTTATCCTTGTCCGGCCAGAAGCGCGGCATTGCCGCCTGAGGCGGTTGTGTCAACGCAGACATGCCGCTCGCCCATCACGCGCGCCACATCAGGGGCACCTGTGATCAGTGGGGTGATCGCGCCATTGCGGTTTGCAAGAGCTTGTTCATAGCTGCGGGCCTCGGCATCGTCGCCCCAGAACAGCACACCCGAAAACCCTGTCAGGTTTTCGAGCGCATCTGCCGGCAATTGGCCTGTCGCCTTTGCGGCACGTCCGCCAAGGCCGCGTACCATGGCGGCCTGTGCTTCGGCGGCTTCAGCGCTTGGCCCCAGGCAGAGCAGTGGCGCGCGGGCTTCAAGGCTCAGTTTGTTGGACTCGCCCGTTGGGCCAGGCATCACCATGGTTTGTGCGGCTTGCCCTGCGGGTGTGGCTGCAATGGCGCTTTGCATGGCTTGGGCTGTCATGGTGCTTCCCCATGTGCCTGCTGCGGTTTGCGGCTCAGGGCGCACAAAACGCGGCAGGTAGTTTGGCCCGCCTGCTTTTGGCCCTGTGCCAGAGAGACCTTCTCCACCAAAAGGTTGGCTGCCTACGATTGCACCGATCTGGTTGCGGTTGACGTAGATATTGCCGGCATGGATGCGCTCGCAGATGTGCTGGACGCGATCATCAATGCGGGTTTGCAGGCCGAAAGTGAGGCCGTATCCCGTTGCGTTGATGGCTTCGACCACAGCATCGAGTTCGCCTGATTTGAAGGTCGCGAGGTGCAGCACGGGCCCGAAAATTTCTTGGCCCATGTCCGTGATGCCGCCAACCTTGATGAGCGAGGGCGCGATGAATGTGCCCGAGTTGGGCGTGCGCAGTTCGTGCAAAAGGCGGCCTTCGCTGCGGGCGGTTTCTATGTGCGCAGCAATCCCTGCGCGCGCGTCTTCGTCGATCACGGGGCCGACATCGGTGCTGAGAAGCCATGGTGCGCCCATCGAGAGCTCGTCCATTGCGCCTTTGAGCATATGGGTGAGGCTCTCGGCGATATCGTCTTGCACATACAGGCAGCGCAGAGCCGAGCAGCGCTGGCCAGCAGACTGGAAGGCGCTTTCAACAATCGCCTGTACCGCTTGCTCGGGCAGCGCAGTTGAATCCACGATCATCGCGTTCAAGCCGCCTGTTTCGGCAATGAACGGTGCGCCGGGCGCGAGATTGTCGGCCATGGCGCGGCGTATGAGCAAGGCTGTTTCTGTGCTGCCCGTAAAGGCAACACCGCCGATGCGCGCGTCAGATGTCAGGGCTGCGCCGATGTCGCCTGCTCCGGGAAGGAGCTGGAGGGCGTGGGCTGGCACACCCGCCTCGTGCAAGAGCTGCACCGCACGGTAGGCTATGAGGGATGTCTGCTCGGCGGGCTTTGCCAACACAGCGTTGCCAGCGGCCAACGCGGCTGAAACCTGCCCAGTGAAGATCGCCAGCGGGAAGTTCCATGGGCTGATGCAGGTGAACGTGCCTACGGGCGCGTCATGGGGCGCGTTGGCGGCGTAGTAGCGCAAGAAGTCGACCGCTTCGCGGAGCTCGCCGACCTGGTCGAGCATGATCTTGCCCGCTTCGCGCGCGAGTTGCGCGAAAAGCTCGCCGAAGTGCTTTTCATAGAGGTCGGCGGCTTTGTTCAGGACTTTCGCGCGCTCCGCCGGTGTTGTGTTCCATTCTCTCGCAGCCTTTATCGCGGTGTCCACATCTGCTGGTGACGCAAAGGCCACTTGCCCCACTGTGTCTGCAGGGTTGGCGGGGTTGAGCACCGGATGGGGCTTTTGTGGCTTGGCTTTGCCAGCAAGGATTGGCCCAGCCTCCCAGACATGGGTGGCAAAGGGCTTGCGCGCCTTTTCGATGCGCGAAAGCGTTGGCTCATGTGTGATATCAAAACCCTTGGAGTTGACGCGCTCGGGCGCGAAAAGCTCTGGCCCTTCGGTGATATCCGGCTGAGCTGCGGCCAAGGCCTCAAACGGGCAGGTGGCGACTTCCTCAGCGGGCACGTCCTCGTCGACGATCTGGTTTACAAAGCTTGAATTGGCACCATTTTCCAGCAAGCGGCGCACGAGATAGGCGAGCAGATCACGGTGTGCACCGACAGGGGCGTAGATGCGGCAATGCGTGCCGCGCTCTTTGAGCACGATATCATGCAAGGCTTCGCCCATGCCGTGCAGACGCTGGAATTCGTAGGCGTCATTGCTCACGCCCATATCTTTGGCGATGTCGAGCACAGCCGCCACAGTGTGTGCATTATGCGTTGCAAACTGCGGGTAGATGCGCGCGGTCATGCCCAGAAGCTTCTTTGCATTGGCGATATAGCTCACATCTGTCGCTGGCTTGGCTGTGAAAACAGGGAAGCCCTCTACGCCTTCAACCTGGGCGCGTTTTACCTCGGTGTCCCAGTATGCACCTTTGACGAGGCGGACCATGATGCGGCGGTCAAGCCGCTCGGCGAGGGCGTTCAACAGCGCGATGGCGTCGCCTGCGCGTTGCCCGTAGGCTTGTACAACCACACCAAAGCCGTCCCAGCCCGCTAGAGCAGGCTCTGACAGGACTTCTTCGATCACATCCATCGAAATGGCGAGGCGGTCGGCTTCTTCGGCATCGACATTGAGGCCCATGCCCGCCGATTTGGCGAGCAGCGCGAGCGAGCGTAGGCGCGGGGCCAGCTCATCCATCACGCGGGCGCGTTGGGCTTCTTCATAGCGCGGATGTAGCGCTGAAAGCTTGACCGAGATGCCGGGGTTTTCGCGGATTTCGGCATGTGTGCAGGCCTGCGCGATAGCTGTGATCGCGCGGGAGTAGGCCAGGTGGTAGCGCTTTGCGTCGCCCTCGGTGCGCGCGGCTTCGCCGAGCATGTCATAGCTGTAGGTGTAGCCCTTGGCTTCCATCTTGGCGGCGCGCTCCATAGCGCCCACAATCGTTTCGCCCAGAACAAACTGGCGACCCATTTCTTTCATCGCGCGGCCCACGGCTGTGCGGATCACAGGCTCGCCCAAGCGCTTTACGGCACCGCGCAACGAGCCGATGATGCCGGGGGCAGGCTCATCCAGCACTTTGCCTGTGAGCATGAGAGCCCATGTGGAGGCGTTGACCAGTGGCGACGTGCTCTCGCCCAAGTGGCTGGCCCAGTCTGATTGCGCGATTTTGTCTTCAATCAGCGCATCAATCGTTTCGGCATCGGGCACGCGCAGGAGCGCTTCGGCAAGGCACATGAGCGCGATACCCTCATCGGTGGAGAGGCCGTACTCGGCGAGGAAAACCTCCATCATGCCCGGATCGGAGCTTTCGCGAATGCCGCGCACAAGGGTGGCGGCGTCTGCTGAAATGCGCGTGCGCGTTTCGTGCGAGAGACCTGCCTCTTCAATCAGGCGTTCAAGCGTCTTGGCTTCATCGGCGTACATATTGGCGCTGATGGCTGTGCGAAGTGGGTTCTTAGGCATGGCAAGCTCCTCCATTTTGTCCTATGTATCGTTGAGTTGTCGGGCGATATTCCTGATATTGGATGAAAGGCGGAGCGAAATGACTTCAAATTCACCACCTAAAGGGCAAATAGAGCTGGATGCGTTTGATTGGAAGATTCTCTCGGTGCTGGCCTCTGACGGACGCATCCCTGTGACAGAGTTGGCGCAGCGCATCGGGCTTTCAAAATCACCGACGCAAGCGCGGCTCAAACGGCTGGAACAGACGGGGGTCATCACGGGTTATAAGGCGCTGTTTGACCCGATCCGCTTAGGCTTGGATCATGTGTCGTTTGTGGAAGTGCGCTTGTCTGATACGCGTGAAAAGGCGCTTGCCGCGTTTAACGCGGCTGTCTCCAAGATCCCGCAAATTGAACAGGTGCATCTGATGGCTGCGAACTTTGACTACCTTCTCAAGGTGCGGACCCATAATATGAATGACTACCGAATTGTTATGGCTGAGCAAATTTCAACGCTGCCGTATGTCTCTTCGACCTCAACTTATGTGGCGATGCAGGCGGTGAAAGAGACCACTCTCGCGGATGTTATTTGACCGAGTGAGAACTTGTGTCATGCTCAGACCATGAGATCCTTGTTGTTATCGCTCATGCTTGTGCAGCCCGCGCTGGCTGAAACGTGCCCAGAGGCACCTGACCATGCGGTGCGCCTGGCCGAGCTGGTAGAAGAGGTGCGCGTGGCCAAAAACGAGATGCACGCAGCCCCGATCAGCAACAAGATGTGGGAGCTCTGGACAGATGCGCCTGATGAGGCGGCACAAGAGATCCTCAACCGTGGTATGCGCAAGCGCGCCTCGTTTGATCTCGTCGGGGCACTGGGCGATTTTGATAGGTTGGTTGAGTACTGCCCTGACTATGCCGAGGGCTACAACCAGCGCGCCTTTATCAATTTTATCCGACAGGATTATGATGCTGCTTTGCCCGATCTTACACGTGCATTGGAGCTGTCGCCCACGCACACAGGCGCTCTGACCGGCCGCGCGCTCAGTTATTATGCCGTTGGGAGGCTTGGTGAGGCGCGCGCTGACCTTGAGGTTGCTCTTGGGCTGAACCCGTGGTTGCCCGAGCGCCACATGCTGGCTGACCCGAATATGCAAGGCATAGATGCGCCGCACGGTGACGACCTTTAGAGGTGAGACATCACGTTGATCAAATTGCCCGCGGGGTCATGCAGCATGAAACGATGCACTCCCCAGCTTTCACGCTCTGGGCCATAAAGAATATCATATCCAAGCGCGCGTGCCTTTTCGGCATAGATCTCGGCATCATCCACCTCAATGCTTAGCTCGGGCACAGGGGTGCCTTCACCGCCTGACGTGGCGAGGTTAACCTGTGCGGGGGTATGTGCGTCTGCGTCGAGCGTGAGAAGCCAGCCAAGATCCATTTGTGGTGTCAGGCCAAACAAATCTTCATAAAAAGCGCGTAAGTCGGGGATCGACGGTGCGTTGAGAGTGGCTGTGATGCGTTTGACGGTCATATTCTCTTCTTTCCCGCGCAACTTGCGGATTGTTTTTATCCGCTACTCGGTTTAGGCAAGCCCCGTTGGCCTGCGTGGTGGAATGGTAGACACAGGAGACTTAAAATCTCTAGGCCGTATAGGCCGTGCCGGTTCGAGTCCGGCC